>JAUNAG010000181.1 GCA_030527685.1 Lachnospiraceae bacterium
CTATTTTTACTCTTAACCATATTATATCTAAGCAGCATTTAAAACTCCAGTTATCAATGCATATTTTGATATTTTTTAAAATTCTGTATTGATAACTTGAAGTTCAGCATCGTTTTTTTAAAAAGACTTTTCTAATAATTCAGCCACGTTAACCATTTCCGGCTTCCTAAATTAAAAAGACAAGCAAGAAAACTTATTTTCAAGTTGTTCTTACCTGTCCTTTGCATTCTATAATTCATGATTATGATGATCGAAACGATCTGACTTTATATCTGATCGAGTAATCTCTCACCGCAGTATTTTTTCCATTGCCCTTCCCTTGGATAATTCATCGACGAGTTTATCCAGATAGCGAATCTTCTGCATCAGCGGATCCTCTATCTCCTGCACCTTGATGCCGCAGATACTTCCGGTTATCAGATGGCAGTGCGGATTCATCTCCGGAGCTTCTTTGAAGAAGGTCTCGTAATCAACGTCTCTCTGCAGCTGTTCGGAAAGCTGCTCTGCAGTGTATCCTGTCAGCCAGCAGGTGACCTTGTCAACCTCTTCTCTGGTTCTGCCCTTTCTCTCTGCTTTTGCGACTAAAAGCGGATAGACCTTTGATACTTTCATTGCAAAAACTTTTTCTTTTTGCATATGGTCTCTTTCCTTTCGTCAGGATGAACATCGTCCGCACCACCTGCAGCCTCCGCAGGAATTGCGTCTCTCACAATACGCGCAGCGAGGCTGAATTCTGTAATCGTCCGGATTCACAGGAGGATACTGCAGGCCTGATTTCAGGGCCTGCACCCGGTGATAAGCCTTAGGCATACGATATTCCTTTCCGTCTTTTATGAATACGTTTCCTGTTCCGTAAAAGCGGAACGGAATCTGATGGGCTGCGCATTGATCATGCAGCGATTTTACCCACTCATAATGCAGCGATCTGTAGCCGTCATAATTTTCGCCTTCGCAGGAAACCTCTCTGATCTGACCGTCTGCGAGATACGGTTCGATATTGACCGGTCCGAGAAACGGTGCGATCATGAGGCCCTTGTATTTTGCGGGAATATCCAGAAGAATGGGGATTCTTTCATCTGCGCGGCGCTGATTTTCACAGGTGACATTCAGCTCAACATTGTCCCAGCCGTCATGCCAGTCCCTGGGCAGATGATCCCGGATGCGCTCTGCTCTCTTTGTCAGCAGAAAGAACGTGACATCCGGCCGCTGCCGGATGATATCCCAGACCTCATCGCGCCAGATATCCGCCTCAGCCAGAAAGAAATCGCTTGTCATACAGACACGCACAGTGCTGCCGGCCGGAATCTTAAAAGCTCCCGCTCTGGTTTTAGACAGCGGGAGCCGGAAGTTTGTTTTGGTTTTGTAAATGTCTGCTCCGTTTTTATTGCGCTGCAGATCCAGAAAATACATATAGCAGTGCTCACAGCCTTCGCTGTATCGGATGCAGCCGTGCCAGGGATTCCAGATGGTATCCAGCTGCAATACTTTATATTCGTCCATCTTTATTATTCAAGTCTTAAATCACAATGTCATACAGGCAACATCTTCCCGGCTTGCTTGCATATTCGTGCATGCGGGGAACCAGGGTTGTAAAGTGTGCAGAGGCATTGTGGAGTCTGATCGCCTCTTCATCCTGCCACTCCTCAATAAAAGTCAGATGGTTTTCATCTGCTTTATCCTGGTGCAGGTGATAAGAGATGTTGCCGAGCTCTTTCCGTGAAGCTTCTGCAAGCTCTGCAGCCAGTTTCAGATAGTTTGCCTTCTCTTCCGGTTTCACATAATTATCTGCTACAATGCGAATCATGCCTTAATCCTCCTTCACCAGAACCTTTTCAATTTTTCCGATATACATCTCATGGTAGTTTCCTTCATCGCTTCCGGAATACCAGTTCGGGATAATCGTCTCATCAAGCATGCCGTCTCCGCCGAGGAAGTGCTTGCTGAGCTTTTTGCAGATCAATACGGTCTTCGCTTCTTCGAAATACGGAATTTCTCCGTCAAATGCAGTTGTATAGCCGGCCTTCGCAATCTTGTCCTCATCTCTTCCGGATACGGTACCGAGATAAGACAGAGTTCGCTTTTCATCAGCCGGATAAAAGCTTACGGAAAAACCGTCTGCTGCGTCTACGAATTCCTTTGTGAAACGGCTCTGGCGGATAAAGACATATACGACATTATGATGCCAGATGACACCCATGCCGCCCCAGGATGCGGTCATGGTATTTACCTGATTGTCTTTCTTCGCTGTAATCAGCATCCAGTCTTTGCCGATCATCTCAAAAGGATTTACCGGAAGATCCTGTAATGCAATTTCTTTCATATGACTCATGCTCTCCTCCTACATATAGATGCTGTCAATGTCGCACAGCAGATCATAGATGGCATCTTCCGTTAAGATGCCTCTGTTCATATCCTGCGGAAACAGTCCTTCACGTTCTGCATCAAAATCTTCCAGCCAGAGAGGTCCTTCATAGTAAGCAGTCAGTTCTTCGATTTCCGCTTTTTTCTCCTGCAGCTTCTCTGCCGCATCTTCTTCTGATTGAAGGATAGCACAAATCTGCTCATAAATCAGCGTCATATGGTTTACTCTGTCAATTCTGTTAGAGGCGGAGATATTTGACCACTCAGAGACGGAAATATTTAGCCATTTCCA
>JAUNAG010000069.1 GCA_030527685.1 Lachnospiraceae bacterium
TTATTGTACATTTTTATTTTCCACTTTTTGAACATTTTTATATTGACATTTACACTTCGGGGCATTGTAGCACCTCTTTGAACCCCCATCAAGGGCAAGTCCCTTCGGGATGGCTGAGTTTCCCCCCTCGGGCTCGGAATCTAAAAACAATCTTTTTTCAGCATAAAGAAAACTACCTTTTCGGAGCTTATCTCTGCCGGTATATGCCAGAGATATCCCTAAACAAAATGACGGCTCATGGGAAGTACAATTGACACCGGAGGGCCGGCGGCATGGAAAAATCTTCAATTTAGTCGTTACGAGTGTAGTCGCGAAAAACCTACATGGAAATGTTTCTTATTTGAAATTACGAGTGCTAAATTGCCGGTTCCATAAGTGGAAGCAGCATGCCAGGCCAATAAATTGGGGGATGTACGAGTGTAATATCAACATTCCGACAAGCCAAAAGCATGCCCGGATGAACAATTCAGAAGACTTCCATGTCGCTCGAGCATGGAAGTTTTGTATATAGAAATTCTCCATGCCCACTTTTTAAAGCTACATGGCACGAGTCCAAATTCAGAAAATACGAGTGCCCAAAACGGCCTGTTTTGGATACCTCAAGACGAGGAAGAGCTAGCTATGCACTCGTAAATGGCTGAAATACGAAAAAAAGTAGGCATGAATCTCCGGGGAATCTCCTCCGGACATGGAAAAATCCGAAAATAGCAGAATAAGAATGCACAGAAGAATTCTTGTTGGCGTCTGGCTTCCCGGGAAATCTGCCGGAAGCATGCCGCCGGAATGTGGTATACGATTCCCTGTTGAGAAAGAACTGAAAAGATTGTTTTTAGATTCCGAGCCCGAGGGGTAGCGGACGGAATTACAGTATAAACTCAAGATAATATGTGCATAGCAAACTAAAGAAATCATTGGAAATAGCAGAAGGAGCAATTCGAGAGATCGAATTGCTCCTTCTGTCGATTTCCAGCTTTATTCTCAGCCTTTTTTCTTTGGTGCATTATAAATAATGCGAATATTGTTCTTATTCTTCGATCGCATCATTAAGATCCGATCTTTTCAGAGTGAAAATGAATTCCGTGCCGACACCTTCGGTGCTGATCAGGTTGATATTCTCATCATGAGCACGAATAATTTCGCGGACAATGGAGAGGCCGAGGCCGGTTCCTTTTTTGTCTTTTCCGCGTGAGAGATCGGTCTTGTAAAAGCGATCCCAGATCAGGCGCTGTTCATTGTTTGGAATGCCGATGCCGTTATCTTTTACAGAGACGAAAACTTTGTTTCGTTTCTCAGTGGTTTCAATGCGCACGACAGAATTGGGATTACTGAATTTAATTGCATTGTCCACCAGATTGTAGAGAACCTGCTGGATCTTTTCCTCGTCCGCATTTACAAAGAGGGCTGATTCATAGATATTCAGCTCAAAAGAGATATTCCTGGCACTGCAGGTCGACTCGAAGGACTGTGCAACCGAGTAGATGGTGCGGTTAATGTCGAAATCCGTTCTGCTGAGCAGCATTCCGGCAGTATTCATGTTGTTGAGCTGCAGGAGGCTGTTGGTAAGCTTTGTAAGCCGATCCGTCTGATCGAGAACACGCCGGATGTAATCGTCATGCTTTTCGGGAGGAATGGTTCCGTCAAGCATGGCCTCGAGAAAACCGTGCATAGAAGTCAGAGGAGAGCGGAAATCGTGAGAGACATTTGCGATGAACTTTTTCTGGTCGTCCTCAAATCGAGCCATCTGGCCCGACATATACTGCAGGGATCCCGCAAGATACCCGAGTTCGTCATCACTGTCAATAGACAGTTCATAGTGCATATTTCCCGCCGCGTATTCTTCGGTCGCATGAATGATCTTCTGCAGTGGTCGATATACGATCTGCGTGAAGAAGATCAGGATGATCATGGAGAGAAGAAGCAGCATTAACAGCAGCAGATAGGACAGATTGAGCAGATCGCCGGAAGTCCTTCGGATTGCAGTCATCGGCTGGTGAATGATGACATAGCCGCGGATCGTATAATCTGTTGTGATCGGAGCTACAACGCTGAGCTGTTCTTCGCTGAAGGAACCGAGAAAATCACCGGTTACGTAATATGAGTTTTCAAAAACGGAGGGGGTGAAATTCTCTACGATGGTCTCCTGATTCGGATCCAATACCTTTGAGGAATCAACGACCATTCGGCCGGAGGGATTTAAGATCCAGATCTGTACACCCAGATATGAGGAATGTGACGAGAATTCCTCATGTACGGAATCAAGAGAAATCTCCGAGTCGTAGAGTGCGGTCCCGTAGGTTTCCGAAATTCCGGAAGCTTCCCGATAGAGAAGATCTGCGCGCGCTTTGACGCAATAATCCTCAATCAGCCGAGCGGTAACTGTGCTGACTGTGATAAGACCGAATAAGGCAAACAGAAAATACGCGATGATAAATTTAAAATATAGAGTTTTTTTCATGATCGTATTGAATGATTACCGGAAATATTATGTGTTGACTTCAAATTTATAGCCAATTCCCCAGATCGTTGCGATTTTCCAATCGTGTACACCTTCTGTCTTCTCTCGAATTCTTTTGATATGTACATCTACGGTTCGAGTGTCTCCGACATAATCATAGCCCCAGACCTGGTCCAGAAGCTGTTCTCTTGTGAATACGCGGTTCGGTGAAGATGCAAGGCAGTAGAATAATTCCAGTTCCTTGGGCGGCATCTCCAGTATATGCCCCTGATAATTCACGGAATAATTCGTGAGATTGATCATCAGATCCGGATAGCGTACGATTTTTACATCGGATTCCGGTTCCGGTACAGCCGTTCTGGTGTAGCGGCGCAGTACCGCGCGAACACGCGCGATCATTTCTTTGGAATCGAACGGTTTTTCAATATAATCGTCTGCTCCGAGCTCAAGTCCCAGTACCTTATCGAATACTTCGCCTTTTGCGGAGATCATGATGATCGGAATGTCGTGCGATGCACGTATTTCTCTGCAGACCTGATATCCGTCCATGCCGGGGAGCATCAGATCCAAGAGAATCAGATCCGGCTGATAGTTTTTTACTTCTCTGAGTGCAGCTTCACCATCGCCCACGATGCACGTGTCAAAGCACTCCTTTGTCAGATAAAGACTGATCAGCTCTGCGATGTTTTCGTCATCGTCAACGATCAGAATTTTTTGTTTAGCAGCTGCCATATTTCCCCCATAATGTGTTTTAGTTCGGAAAATCCATTCCGCATCGGAACAAATTTTCATGCAGGCCCGTTGCTGTCCGGGCTTTTAATCATTTAATTCAACGATCGTAACGCCTGCATCCCCTTCGCCGAAATCTCCGGCGCGGTAAGATTTGATCCACTTTTGTTTGCGCAGATAATTCTGCACGGCGTTTCGAAGTGCACCTGTTCCCTTTCCATGTACGATGCGCACGCTGGAGAGGTGTGACAGGCGGCAGTCATCAAGATATTTATCAAGTTCCTGAATTGCATCCACGGTGGTCATTCCGAGAAGATTCAGTTCTGCGGAAATGCCGCTTGAACGGCTGATGTTCACCTGGCTTGATCCGGCGGAGCTTCCTTTTTGTGAAAATGCTTTTTTCAGAGAATAACTCGAGCTTGCTTTGCCCTGCGTTGTATTGCCGAAAGCATCCTCATGAATTAAGGAGAGATCGGTGAGATCGGCCTTGGAATTCATGATTCCGCAGCGAACTCCGACTTTGCCCGAGCGATCCGGGAGCGAGGTGATGTATCCGGTAAGTCCCATGGAATTGATACGCACCTTATCGCCGACATGAAGATCGGATGCCTTGAGCTTTCCTTTCGGTGCGGGAGCCTTTTTCTTCTGAAGCTTTTTATTTTTGGAAGAGATCTGCTCACGGAGGGCACTTCGTGTGTGCTCCATGGATTTCATATCGCCGGTTTTTCCGAGTTTTCGCATATCGGAAATGGCTTCATCCGCCTTCTTCTTGGCATCCTCGAGAATTTCTCGTGCCTGTTCATTGGCCTTCTGAATGATCTTATCCCGTTTTTCGTCTAATTGCTTCTCACGGTCCCGAAGCGCTTTTTCATCGCGCTGAATGCGAAGACGTACGGCCTCCGCCTCTTCTTTCTCCTTCTGAGCCTGCTTGCGGTTTTCCTCCAGTTCCGCCAGAAGATCTTCGAAGTTCTGTGTCTCCTGACTGAGCTGTTCCCTTGCAGTCTCGATAATATATCCGGGAAGACCGAGCTTCTTTGAGATCGCAAATGCATTACTTTTTCCGGGAATTCCCATGATCAGGCGGTAGGTGGGCTGAAGCGTGTCCACATTGAACTCACAGCTTGCGTTTTCAATGCCATCTGTGCGAAGTGCATAGACCTTCAGCTCTGTGTAATGTGTTGTCGCCATTGTGCGAATCTTTCTGACATGCAGAAAATTCAGAATGGAGATGGCAAGTGCGGCGCCTTCCGCGGGATCGGTTCCCGCGCCGAGCTCATCGAAAAGGCAGAGGCAGTCGCGGTCCACGCGTCTGAGAATATCCACGATCGAAGTCATATGAGAAGAGAAGGTGGAGAGACTCTGCTCGATACTCTGTTCATCGCCGATATCCGCAAAAATATCGCGGAACAGAGAGAGTTCGCTTCGATCCGCAGCGGGAATATGAAGTCCCGACATTCCCATCAGCTCGAACAGCCCCGCCGTCTTGAGTGTTACGGTCTTACCGCCGGTATTGGGGCCGGTGATGATGATCATATCGTAGGTATCTCCGATCGAAAACTCGATAGGAACGACTTTTTTCGGATCGATCAGGGGATGTCGTCCGCATCGGATATGAATATAATGCCTGTCATTCATGATCGGACGTGTTGCATTCATATCCATTGCGAGGGATGCCTTGGCAAAGATAAAGTCAAGCTGTGTCATCGTGCGCGCATTGGCTTCAAGTTCAAAGATATGCGCTGCGGCCTGTGCCGAGATCTCGGCAAGGATCCGTTCCTCTTCCTTTTTCTCCTGCAGCAGCAGTTCACGAAGCGTATTATTGAGTTCGACAACGGCGGTCGGCTCAATGAAAAGTGTGGATCCGGATCCGGACTGGTCATGGACGATTCCGGGAACCTGCGATTTGTATTCTGTTTTTACGGGAATGCAGTAGCGGTTTCCGCGCATGGTAATAACAGCATCCTGCAGGTAATTCGTATGTGTGGAATTTACCATTTTGGAGAGCTGTGCATGAACCTTGTCATTGGTCTGTCCGATGGCGCGTCGAATGCGGCGCAGCTCGGAGCTGGCATCATCAGCGATCTCCTCCTCGGAAATAATACATCTGCGGATCTCCGAAGATATATGAGGAAGCGGGCAGAGTGTATCAAAGAGATCGAACAGGGAATCTTCTCCTTCCTCGTCCTCCGGGCTTGCGGCAGGAACAATAGGGGGAAGCTGATTCGGAGCCTCGGAGAGTCCGTAGGACTGTGCCCGCTGGACATTATTCAGAAAAGAGGACAAATGCAGCAGTTCGGGAGCAGTCAGTGAAGATCCGATACTCAGTGCGCCGAATGTGAAGGAGAAATCGCGATTGCTGCCGAAAGAAATACTGCCCTTTCGGAAAATGCAGGCAGCGGCATCGGCGGTCTGCCTCTGTGCGCGCTCGATGTCCGCCAGGGAATTCATGGGAAGAAGCTCACGGCAGAGCTTTTTTCCGGGTTCGGAATCCGCCTTCTCGGTCAGAAGATCAATAATTTTATCAAATTCAACGGTGTGAAGTACTTTTGTATTCATAAATTCTCCGCAGCAGATCTCGGATATCTGCTGACTTTTTCTGATTTTTTGTCAATAAAATGCTGCCGGCGGCAGGGGTCTGTGCCCCGACAATAATATGGATTCATTCTAACACATCACCTCTTTTATTGAAAGAATCCCACATCTGCAATGCATTCCCATCATATCTGTCGTATAATAGATTTTTAAAGCTCTGTTTCAGGAGTCTTAAAAAACACTATCGTTATTGATCGAGAGGATTTATGCAGATGAATACTTCCGGTGACTATGGTAAAGAAAAAAAGAATACGGAGAATATTCCGGAGAATGCGGGGACAGGCGAGTCCGGCTCTCCGGATTTTATCAGAGAGAATCTGAAAAACAGGCCGGTGAATCGCAGAAAAATTGCCAGACGTCTGGCAATGACTGCAGTGAGAGCGGTTGTCTTCGGTGCGGTTGCATGTGTTGTCTTTATGGGAATCGAGAGAATCGTTAACCGGAGAATTACTTCCGAACAGGCCGCACAGGGGGGGACGGTTCCGGAGAATTCCGCGCAGGATGAGATGCTTCCGGAAGATATGATCGCAACGGACAAAGATTCCGAATTGTTCAGGCAGAGAGAGATCGATCAGTCGATCCGAAGCTATTTCAGCGATAATTCATCCGGAATTACCGAATATAACGGCATGTATTCCGCACTGCGTTCCTATGTGCGGGAGCAGTCGAATTGTCTGGTGGATATCGAGAGTATTTCCGTGAGTGATAACTGGATCGCAGAGGAGATCGAGAATGAAGACAGAACATCCGGAGTTGTGATCAGTAAAAACACTTCCGAAATCGACATTCTGACATGCTTTGACTTTTCGGATGTAGACAGAGTTTACTGCGAATTTCGAAGCGGAGGAGCGGCGGATGCAAAGCTCGTCGGATATGATGAGAGGACCGGAATCTCCGTGATTCGGGTCGCGGCTGCGGACTTATCGAAAAAGGAATACGAGGCGGTCGGCGAAGCAAAAATCGCTCCTTCCGGAAGCAGCTTCGAGGGAAAGCCGATTGCGGCGATCGGAAGCCCGAGCGGAGCGGCAGGTTCCATGTACTACGGGATGATCGTCGGTATGCAGTCTATTAACAATATGATCGACAGGCAGTATACGATAATCGATACGGATATCATTGCAGGAGAGAATCCCTCCGGCATATTAATTGACTTAAGCGGAAACGTTCTCGGAATCATAGGAGCAAAATTCAAGGATAATACATCCGCTCTGTGCGCAGTACAGCTGAGTGAGCTCTCTTATCTCATAGAGACACTTACATCCGAAAGAAAAAGTGCTTACTTCGGAATTAGGGGGACAGATGTGCCCTCGGGGATGACAGAGGACAGCAGTGATATTTCCTCCGGTGTCTATGTAATTCAGTCGGCTGCTGATTCACCGGCGCTGAGAGCGGGAATTCAAAACGGAGATATTATTACGAACTGGGGACTAGATTCGATTATGAAATATTCTCAGTTTGTAAAGAATCTACAGGAGGCGCAGCCGGGAGATCAGATCAATATCACCTATATGAGATATTATGACAATACCTGGCACAAACTGCACACAACCTGTATATTAGAGTGATCGAATTAGTCGGAAAGGAAAAAATATGAAATATATTCAGGATCTTAAAGAAGGAAACAGCGTAAACGATATATACCTCTGCAGAAAAAAGCAGTCCCTTGTCACAAGAAACGGAAAGGCATATGACGCACTGACACTTCAGGACAAAACCGGCGCTCTGGATGCGAAGATCTGGGATCCGGGAAGTATGGGAATCGATGACTACGAGGAACTCGATTATGTCGAGGTACACGGTGACATCACGGTTTTCCAGGGAAAACTGCAGCTCAATGTCCGCCGCCTTCGCGTCTGCCGCGACGGGGAGTACGCACCGGAGAACTATCTTCCCGTTTCCTCAAAAGACAACGGAGAGATGTTTGCAAAACTCATGCACTACATTGAGTCTGTAAAGAATCCGGATCTGCATGAACTTCTGCAGAGATTTTTCGTTCAGGATACAGAGTTCGTAAAGGCATTCCGCCTCTCCTCCGCAGCGAAATCCGTTCATCACGGCTTTGTGGGCGGACTTCTCGAGCACACGCTCTCCGTAACGGAGCTGTGTGATTTCTACAGTAAGGCATACCCGATCTTAAACAGAGATCTTCTGATCACAGCGGCGGTTCTGCATGATATCGGAAAGACAAAAGAACTCTCCCGTTTCCCGAAAAATGATTATACGGATGCCGGACAGCTGATCGGCCACATCATTATCGGCACGGAAATGATCGGAGAGAAGATCCGCGAAATCGACGGATTCTCACAGGTAATGTCAGACCAGCTCCGTCACTGCATTCTTGCACATCACGGCGAGCTCGAATACGGCTCTCCGAAAAAGCCCGCGCTCATCGAGGCAGCTGCACTGAATTTCGCAGACAATACAGATGCCAAGCTGGAAATTTTCAAGGAGGCACTGCAGGGCACCGACAGCAAAGAGTGGCTCGGATGGCAGAATTTCCTGGATTCCAATATTCGAAGAACGATTGAGTAATACTATGAAGAATAAGAATTTAAGAAAAAGCCCGTATCAAAAAAATGACATTCTGACCCTCGAAATTACCGACATCGGAAGCGGTGGAGAGGGAATCGGCAAAAAAGACGGATATGCGATTTTTGTGAAGGACGCACTGATCGGAGACACTGTCAAAGTGAAAATAATGAAGGCGTCCAAAAATTATGCCTTCGCAAAACTTCTCGAGGTGGTCACGCCCTCTGCGCAGCGTATCGATCCTCCCTGCCCTGTCGCGCGTCAGTGCGGAGGATGTCAGATACAGGCGATGTCTTATGAAAAGCAGTTGGAATTCAAGCAGAACAAGGTGCGCGCGGATCTTCTCAGAATCGGAGGATTTTCGGAGAAACTGATCGACGAAATCATGCATCCGATCGTGGGAATGGAACATCCTTTTCGCTATCGCAACAAGGCGCAGGTGCCGATCGGTGAGAGAGACGGAGAGCCGGTCTGCGGCTTTTTTGCGGGCAGGACACACAGCATCATTCCGATCGAGGACTGCCTTCTCGGCGAGGAATATATCCGGGAAATTCTGAATATCATCAAAGAATACATGAAGGAATTTCATGTAAAGGCCTACAACGAGGAGACAGGAAAAGGACTTCTTCGCCATGTTCTGATTCGCGGCGGGCGCTATTCCGGACAGATCATGGTTTGCATGATCGCAAACGCAGATAAACTTCCCGAGGAGAGAACACTGGCAGAGCGTCTCATGAAAATCTCCGGAATGCACAGCGTACTTCTGAATACAAACCGTGAGAAAACGAACGTTATTCTCGGTAAACAGACAAGAACACTCTCCGGAAATGATGTAATCGAGGACTCTCTCTCGATCCTGGAAATTCGAGAAGAGAACGGCATACAGACATTCGTTCCTACGCAAAGTCAGGTTACCTTCCGCATATCTCCCCGCTCCTTCTATCAGGTAAATCCGCAGCAAACGGAGAAGCTTTACAGCATCGCACTTTCCTACGCGCAGCTGACCGGAAAGGAAGTTGTGTGGGATCTTTACTGCGGGGTAGGCACGATCTCCCTGTTCCTTGCGCGCTCCGCGGGAACCGTCTACGGAGTCGAGATCGTTCCCGAGGCAATCATCGATGCAGAACAGAATGCACGGATAAACGGCATAGAAAATGCCTTCTTCTATACCGGCAAGGCGGAGGAAGTGCTTCCGGATTACAAGAACAGAATGAGAGAACAGGGAAAATCCGACGATGTGGACGTGATCGTCGTGGATCCTCCGAGAAAGGGATGTGATATCAAATGCCTTGAGACCATCCTTGAGATACAGCCGGAGAGAGTGGTTTATGTGAGCTGCGATCCCGCAACGCTTGCCAGAGATCTTCGAATTCTTGCAGACGGCGGATACAGCATTTCGGCAGTGCAGCCGGTGGATCAGTTTGCGCACACTGTTCATGTGGAGACGGTATGTCTTTTGTCCAAACTTAAAACAAAGCAGCATATTGAGGTAGAAATCAATCTTGATGAGATGGATCTGACCAGTGCTGAGAGTAAGGCAACCTATGCAGAGATTAAAGATTACGTGTTGGAGCATACCGGATTGAAGGTATCAAATCTCTACATTGCACAGGTAAAACAAAAGCATGGGATTATTGAACGTGTGAATTATAATTTACCGAAGAACGAAGACGCCAGACAACCAATATGTCCGGTGGAGAAAGAAAAAGCGATTGAAGATGCACTGCGATACTTTCAGATGATCTGATCGTCAAAAATGTATGTAAGAAACGTATAATTACAACAGCAACATATTGCCGACAAAAAGGCTGGCTACGCCACTTTGCGCACATTGACAGAGTGATTGTAGACAGCTTTTTTATTTCCATTAAATCATTTTTTCTATCTACTTCGTTATATATTATGAGGGGACGCCCTTAGGAGGTGGAATCAATATCTTGACGCGTGAAGATCAACTTTTCAAGGCTCTGGAGCAAGGGGATAGTTCAGCATTGGAGGAATTGATTGGGTTATATTACCCGGAGATTCTTCGCTACTGTCTCTGGCATGCTCCAAACCGCAGTTTAGCCGAGGATGCGGCACAAGAGACTTTTTTAAAAGCTATTCGGTATTTTGATCGGTATACCCATCGTGGGAAATGGAGAGCTTTTCTGTATCGAATTGCAGCTAATACTTGTATAGACATGCAACGGAAGATGCGAGATTCGGACATTTCTATAGAGGAGTTGGTGACAGAACCAGTGTATGAAGATCATTCAATGGCGGAGGTAGAACTTCGGCAGATGGTTCGTGGACTGCCATCTGACTTACAGGAAATTGTGCTTCTTCGGTTTGGTCACGACATGACTTTGAGGGAAATTGCACAGGTGCAGGGGATTCCTTCGAGAACAGTCCAGTCTCGACTTCGCTCAGCACTGAAGCAATTAAAGAAATTTATGGAAGGAGGCCCGCTATGAATAACTATGATTTTGAGAATCGTCTACGAAAAGCACTACATACATGTGAGGAAACACCAAGTCAGCAGACTATCCTACTGGCTAATATGGAGTTGAAAAAACGACGAAATCACATATCATTCTTTCATTTCCTTATCCAGCAGGTTCACTATGTTGGATGGAAGCTTTGGGGAAGCCAGTCACTGATGCTGTTATTAATCTGTTTCTTCTTGCGGCAACTTTACGGAGGCCGATTGTGGGAATATCCTCGTGGACTCGGGAGACTGCTCCTGTGCATGTCTGTGTTGGTGACGATGATGTCTTTGCCATTACTCGCTCGTTCTGTACAGCATCGAATGCAAGAGGTTGAAGCAGCTACTTACTTTTCATCAGTGAGATTACTGCTTGCAAAGCTTATAGTCATTGGAATTGGTGACAGTCTTATGTTAATGGGAATATTTGCAATGGCGATGACATGGAATACCCTGCAGGCTAGTGCTATTTCTCTTTACTTGATTTTACCATTCTTGGCAGTTAGTGCTGTAAATCTATTTCTATTGGGACATATGAAAGGACAGAAGCTGGTCGGACTGAGTCTGGTCATGGATTTAATACTGATTCTCCTGGCTACTTCTGTGCCTGGACATTACTTGCCTCGGCAGAACTTCGGCTGGTTGCTAATATGCGGAATTTTGGTGCTTGTATGCATTCAACAGTTACATCATCTTGTTGCAACAAATTCATATGCTGAGCTGCAGATTTCTTAGGAGGAGAATGATATGGAATTAAACATTGAACATGTGTCAAAACAATTCGGAACATTTAAGGCTGTAGATGATTTTTCGCTTCACTTGACTCCGGGGGTCTGGGGACTTCTGGGAGCTAACGGTGCAGGTAAGACTACCCTTATGCGGATGATTGCCGGAATTACCAAGCCTACCGTTGGAGAAATTCTATACGATGGTCAAAATATTCAGGATTTGGGAGGTCGATACCGGGATATTTTCGGATATCTGCCACAGGAATTCGGTTTCTACCCAGAGTTTACGGTGAAGGATTATCTGGAATATGTAGCCTGCCTGAAGGGGTTAAGGGTATCCGAAACAAAAAATCGAATTGATGAACTCTTAGAACAAATGTCTTTAACGCAGGTTCGAAATAAGAAAATTATCAAGCTGTCCGGAGGCATGAAGCGCCGGGTGGGTATTGCACAGGCACTTCTCAACGAACCGGAAGTATTGATTCTTGATGAGCCTACAAGCGGATTAGATCCAGGAGAACGGGTTCGATTCCGAAAACTTTTATCTGAATTTGCTCATAATCGAATCGTACTGATCTCTACACATATTGTTTCCGATGTTGAATATATTGCTACCCAGAACGCTATTATGAAGGGCGGGCATCTTGTAGCCAGCGGAACCACAGAAGAACTAATTAAATTGGTAGATGGTAAGGTCTGGGCAACTAAGATCTTAGAAAGTCAGCTTCCGCAATATGAGAGTAAGCTGGCTATTGCAAATATTCGAAACGAAGAGAACAACCAAATTACCGTCCGGTATCTGGCGGAAGAGGCAGTGGCTGAAAACTCTGTCTCTGTTGAGCCACGCCTGGAGGATCTATATCTATGGTTATTCCCGCAAGGAAACGAAAGTGGGAGGGATACACGATGAGATTGCTAAAACTAGAAATAAAAAGGGTTATCAAAACCAGATTGACAGTCATCCTGTTGTTGGTGGCTTTTGGTTTGACTTTATTGTTGGCATGGCTTCCTACCACTTTTCCTGGACTTTCATATTTGGATGAAAACGGGAACTATGTTGAGCTTACGGGCAGGGAGGCTACCCTATACGAAAAGCAGGTTCAGGCTTCAATAGCTGGAGAGGTTACTACGGATAAGGTTCGCAAAGCATTGGAGGATTATCAAGAAGTTCTACGGAAGTATAATGTAGAAACTTCAATAGAATTACCAGAAGGTGTCTATGGTACGGAGATTCTTCCTATGGAACCGCTTCTTCATGGCTTGTCTGAGGCTTATGCGAATCGTAAGACCGGTCTGGCGCCTGCAGTTATGGATCGTGACCCGGAGAAACTGACAGATTATTATGCTATGCTGGAAGAACGGGTAGAGAGCATTGGCCGATTAGAACAATCAGGTCACCCGGCAGCTCAAAAGGCTGAACTGGCTGCATATCAAAAGATTGAAAAGCCCTACCAGTTTTATCCTGGTTATAACCAGGATGCCATGGATTATCAATTGCTGCTGGGCTTCCTGATTCTGTGCATATGTGCGGTTATCTCTGCACCGATTTTCACATCGGATTACCAGACAGGAGCCGATGATATTTTGCGGTGTACCAAGTATGGCAGAGGTAGATTCGCATGGATCAAGATACTCTCAGTGTTGATTGTCACTTCAGTAACTATGATTTTATGTTCAACACTGTATATTTTCATCTCCGACAGTCTATTTGGGTGGGAAAGTACAAAAACCTCGATTCAGATGCTCTACTCCATTGTTAGCTTACCTAACATGAATGTGGCACAGTTTCAGGTATTTGTAGCAGTGGCAAGTCTTTTATCAGTCCTTGCCACGGTCTGCATGACCCTGTTACTATCTGCTAAATGTAAAAATATTATGGTATCGTTGTCAGGCGCATTGATTTTTTGCATTATACCGATAGTACTTTACATGGCACTACCTCAAAACATTGGTAACTGGATTTATCCGCTGTTTCCGGCAAGCGGTGCTGGTATACAGACCAGTTTCCTTTATAATGCTATAGATTTCAAATATTTGAATTTGGGAAATCTTGCCATGTGGTTACCTGACGCAATGCTCATCGTCTGCATTGTAGAGATTCCTCTGTTTTCATTCTTGGCAGCACATGCTTATATCCACCGTAAAGAATGAAGAGGCGGCGTTGTGCCTCCTCTGCAGGGGATTCCAAAGGGGACAGAGTCCCCTGTTGGCACACGATTTTGCTTGCAAAGTCTAGTGTGTTATACTTTTGCTTTCGGCTGACGCCTAAAAAGGTTGGCTACGTCACTTTGTACATATTGGCAGAGTGATTTGGACAGCCTTTTTTGGTGGCAGTAGGACAGGCTGATTTTGCACGTTAGAACGGACAAAACTTCGATTGCCTCAAGGCAAAATCGGGCTGTACGGAGAAGAAAGCAAGAGTATATCAAAAGAACTTTCGGTATTGTTACATGCACTATCAATCATTCTTATTTTCTTCCGTAGATGGGAAAGCCAATAACTGTGACATCAGCTGATTTAATAGAGCTGCAGAGGCATCATCCATAGGAACTGCTTTTCCTACATATGCGGTTACCGCTTCAGCCACATCATCAGCAGTTAGTTCATTCATTGGCTTGTCGGGCAGTGCAGCTCGAATTCCTTCAACCGCTTCTTTGGTCGCAATTGCTCCAGTCGGCTCTTTTGTTTCCATACTCTTTTTGATATCTACGATGATCCTTAAAAGCATATTTTTTATCTTATCAATATCCGCTTCACTTGGAGCAATCTTTTGAGAATTCAGGAAGCTTCTTGTCC
>JAUNAG010000070.1 GCA_030527685.1 Lachnospiraceae bacterium
GGAATTTTAATAATACTTATCTGCTGGAGGACATGAAACAATATGGACAGCAAATATATTAACCACTACAACAGTTTTTGCCTGAGCCTTGCTGCTCTTTCGAAGGCAACAACCAGAGATTTACAGGATAGCTTTGTGATAAGCGGAACTGTGCAGAAATTCACTCTGACCTTTGATATCTCATGGAAGGTCATGAAAGATATTGTAGTTAAATATTACAAAATCAGTGATTTCGCTTCCGGCTCTCCACGAGAATGTCTCAGAACTGCAGCATCCGTATCTCTGATTTCGGATGATAACTGGATGAATATGCTGACCCTGCGAAACAATTTAACTCACGACTATAACGGATCCCTGGCTGAAAGCAGTGTGCATACCATTCTGGATGTATATCTGCCTCTATTTAATGCCTTTAAGATAAAGGCAGCAGAGTTTGTGAATATCGAATAAAAAGACCGCCGGGTGCATCCACCCGACGGTCTCTCATTACCTTGTATAAACGGCTTATTAGTCTTCGTAGACAAAACGCTTGAAGCTGATCCACTGACCGCCGGCAACACGGCTGACAATGTTCAGAAGACGCTCCATAATGTACTGGAAATCGCCGTCCTCAGCAGTTACCTGTAAAGCCATATGATCCTCTGTGATGACGATCTTCTGAAGACCCTCCAGACCTTCAGCATCCTTGAGAATCTCTGCAATCTGCTCATCTTTTACTTTCTTCTGAAAAGAATACTCTCTAGTCATAAAACCCCCTAATCGAAAACGACATCGTACAAAGACACGATATTACACACACAACATAAAATCAAGAACTTTCCTGCATTTTTATGACAACGCACTTGCAGCAACCTAAAATCGACCGCCACAGCCTCCCGATGAGCTCCCGTCAGCCGCCACACCGCAGAAGAGCCGGCTGATGGCGAACAAAACCAGAAGCAGCCGAAAAACCCTGCGAGGCTTGCGTCGAGAGGAGCGCGCTAATTACCGCCACCGAGCAAACTGTTTGAGGAGCGAAGCGACGAGTTTTTGCGAATGGCGGTAAAAAGATGCGCGCGACGAACAGCAAATGAGCAGTTCGGCGCTCTGGTTTTGTCGTCATACCACTCACCTGCATACGGCGAACAGCAAACGAGCAGTTCGGCGCTCTGATTTTTGCCGCGCTACGTTCTGCTGCATACGGCGAACAGCAAACGAGCAGTTCGGCGCTCTGGTTTTGTCGCCATACCACTCTCCTGCAAGCGGCGTTCTTAATGCAGCACTGTCATATACAGCAGTCCGCCGAGAATCAGCATAATACCGATACAGGTCATAATCAGCGCAAAGGAGAAGTTCTGCATAATCGCAGCAGCTGTCTCGTGTGTCGCTTCCATCGCCTCGTCCAGAATACCGATCTTCTCATCCTCCGGACGTCTGACGCTCTTCTCTCTGACAATCGTCTTACGCAGGACAAGAATAAACGCATCCGTTCCGTCTGTCATGATTCTTCCGATGACCGACAGAATAAACATCACAACCTTTGCGACAGCTGTCAGCACCTTGTTCTCACCGAACAGGCTGATATTTCTGCCGACGGTATTCGGCAGGAACTGCATGATAAGCGGTCTGTAAACTGCCGTTTCCAGATCCAGCTTCTCCGGCCAGAGGTTGACATAAGAACCATTGCGGTACATCACACGACGGACAATCAGCAGATAGACAAGTGCGCCGATTCCGAGAGAAATCAGACCGCCCTTCAGATTCTCTGCTGTAAATGCATGGAAATGCAGGATCTCATCATGGCCTGTCATCCATGCTGCCAGACGGGTCGATACAGCCGGCTGGCCGAGAATCGGCATCAGCAGGGAGGATCCGCAGATCACAACCGTGCTCAGGCTGTTCATGCAGGAATTGTCTGCATCGTATGCTGCCTGACGTGCCTCATCGTTGTTTTTCTCAATGAAAATGCAGATGAAAAGCTTGAGCATATAGGCAAAGGTGAAACCGCCAGAGATCAGGAAGATCCACTCTGCACACTTCAGACCTGCACCCATGCCGGCAAGAAGCTCTGTACCTTCCACGATGCCTTCATGCAGCAGAGTCTTGCTGATATAGCCGTTCATCAGCGGCACACCGCTGATGCCGAGCGCGCCGAGGGCAAATGCAATCTTCAGTGGAAGCTTATTTCTGCCCCATCCGCGGATGTCATCCAGCGTCAGTGTGTGTATATTCATGACGACCACACCGGCTGCCATGAAAAGTGTCAGCTTGATCAGGGAGTGGTTGACCATGTGCAGCATCAGACCGGAAAGAGCGGTCTCTGCAGCTGCTTCTTCGTGACCTGCGGCTGTAAGCAGAACATACATCGCTGTGCCTGTGAGGATGAAACCGATCTGGGACATCGAGGAGCAGGCCAGCGTGCGCTTCAGATTGACAGAGAACAGTGCCAGAAGCGCGCCGAGGAACATGGTGATCTCACCGAGAACAAGAACAAGAATACCGAAGCGTCTGTCAAATGAAAGGACATTGACAGCTGTCATCAGGATGCCGTAGATACCGACCTTGGTCAGAATACCGGACAGCAGAGCCGATGCCGGAGACGGCGCAACCGGATGTGCCTTCGGCAGCCAGATGTGAAGCGGGAACATACCTGCCTTTGCACCGAAGCCGAGAAGGATGCAGACACCGGCGGCATAGATCTCGCCGCGGCTGATCGTTCCGTCAGTCAGTGCCGCAGCCATCTGACCCTCAGACGGTGCAAGCAGTGCACGCAGCTCTGCGAAGTTCAGCGTGCCTGTGGCATGCTGCAGCAGAAGCAGTCCCATAAACAGGATCAGTCCGCCGATTACCGCCACAAACAGGTAAGTAAAGCCGGCGTCGATCGCTTCCTTTGTCTCCTCCTGAATAACCCAGGTGAAGGAAGTAAAGGACAGAATTTCGAAAAATGTAAAGGCCGTCATGAAATCAGCTGAAAGCATGACACCTTCTGTTGCACCGAGCGTCACGATCACGAAGAACCAGTAGCGGTTCAGGTTTTCCCTCTCGTGTCGGAAGTACTCCATGGCAAACAGTGTAGTTCCGAGCCACATCAGAGCGGTCAGAATCGCATAGGCAGAACGGAAACCGTCTGTCGTAAAGCTTAAGCCCGATGAGAGCACGTTACGGATCTCAAAGGACGGAAGCGTTGACGGCAGCAGGCAGACCAGAACCATCTCCAGTGCTGTCAGCACACAGACGAACATATCCCGGCCGTTCTCAGAGCGGCGACCGATCAGATAAGACAGCAGGCCACCCGCAAACGGAAGAGCCACAATCAGGGGCAGGAGCATTACAAACCTCCTTTTAGCAAAAAACAATATCTATAAGTCCTGCAATATAACAGTTAAATCAGGTTCATACCCGCATAGGAGCACGCAGAAATCATGCAGGTTTATCCAACAGAAATCTGCTCAATATAGTGCACCAGCGGTCCGGACCAGATTCCCAGTGCAATATTGACGACTGTAAAGAAGACAATCGGAATCAGCATCAGCGGTTCAGCCTCATGTGCACTGCCCTCTTCTTCGTAGCAGTCCTTTCCTTCAACCGGGAAGAACGCACGCACGCTGATCGTCAGAGAATAGATCGCGCACAGGAAGGCGGAAACAATCAGAGCACACACACCGATCAGGGAAAGCGTTGTATCTGCTTCCGCACCTGCCGTCATCAGCTTCCACTTGGAAACGAAACCGCAGAACAGCGGAATACCTGTCAGTGACAGAGCACCGAGTGTGTAGCAGATGAAGGTCACCGGCATTCTCTTGCCGACACCGTTGATCTTGTAGATGTAATTCTTTCCGGTGCAGTGCATGAAGGCACCTGCGCACAGGAAGAGGGACATCTTGATGACACCGTGGAAGACCATGTGTGAAAGTGCACCGGTCAGACCTGCCGGCGTCAGAAGCATCGCACCGAACAGCATGTAGGACAGGTTGCTCATTGTGGAATAAGCAAGACGTCTCTTGAAGTGCTTCTCGCGGATTGCCTTGACTGCCGCAAACAGCAGAGAAAAGATTGCTGTTGCCAGACACAGGTCCTGTGCCCAGGAGCCGATCAGAATATCCGTACCGAATGTGAAGTAGATCAGTCGGATAACGGAAAATGCACCTGTATTAACGACAGCAACCGCATGAAGCAGAGCGGTAACCGGCGTCGGAGCCGCCGAAGCAGTCGGCAGCCAGTAATGTAGCGGGAAGACGGCCGCCTTCGTACCGAAACCGAAGAAGCCCAGGACAAAGGCAAGTCTCATCAGGAAGATATCGGCATCCGCTCCCAGATTTCCGCCCAGGATGAAGCTTCCGCTGCCGCCGGAAATCGTTGTCAGTACGACAGCGAAGAAGGTCAGCGAAGCACCGCCGATGGTGTAGGCTGCATAGATACGGCCTGCATACATACTCTCGTGGTTGCCGTAATGTGTAACCAGCGGAATGGTAACCAGAGACAGCATCTCGTAGAAGACATAGAGGGTGGTCATATTTCCCGAGAAGGCCACACCCAGCGTGATGCCGTAAGTAATGGTATAGAAGCAGTAGAAGATATTTTTACGGTTTGAGTCATGCATGTAGGAAAACATGTAAAGAAGCACGCAGGGCCACATGAGTGACAGCATACCTGCAAAGAGACGACCCATGCCGTCAGCGGCAACCGTAATCGAAAAATCCTGTGTAAAGCTGTAGATCGTAACCGGCGTAAGGTTGTTCCGCAGAAGAACGTTCCACACCAGCACACTCGTCACACAGGTGACAATTTCAGTAAAGATATTTCTCGCGCGGTCATTCCGGAAGCGCAGGAAAAGCATCAGAAAGCCTCCGATAATCGGGAGAAATACAGGAATTAAAAAGATCAGAACAGCGTTCAAAGTAAGCCTCCATCTATTTAAAAGCCGAAGAAGCCTGTCAGCGTATTACCCCAGATACCGACAACAACAGCTGCCGTGCACAGGCAGATCATCGGAATTGTCATCAGCTTTGAGGGTTCGGCGGAAACAACCGCTTCCTCCGTCTCAGCCTCCGCTTCCGCATGTCCCGGGAAGAACGCATGAACTACTACTGTCAGCAGGTAGCCTGCAGTCAGCAGCGCAGAAATCAGCAGGATCACCGGAGCCAGAATGGAGAACACGCCCATATCAGCTGTAATCGCTGCAGAAGCAATTACCCACTTGCTTAAGAAGCCGGCCATCGGCGGAATACCGACAAGGGACAGGGATGCAATGGTGAAGCACCACATGGTGACCGGCATGCGCTTGCCGATTCCCTTCAGCTCTGTCACCCTCGTTGCACCGAGCTTGTAGATGAATACACCGGCGCAAAGGAAGAGGCAGCCCTTTGCTGCAACATGTCCCATGAGATGCATCAGCGCACCGCGCATGCTTTCCTGTGTCAGGAAGGAAAGACCAAGCAGAATATAGGACAGCTGGCTGACTGTGGAGTAAGCCAGTCTCTTCTTTGTCACAGTTTCTCTGAATGCCATCAGAGATCCCATAAAGATCGTGAGCAGGGAAAGTGTCATCCAGACGTACTGTACCCAGGTTCCCGCAATCAGTTCTGTACCGACGGAATAATAAACCAGACGGATGATCGCAACAACACCTGCCTTGGCAACAATACCGCTCAGCAGAGCAGATGCCGGAGCCGGTGCAATCGGATGAGCGGTCGGCAGCCAGCCGTGCATCGGATAAAGACCTGCCTTTGTACCGAAGCCGACAATACCTGTCATCACAACTGCAAGCAGCAGCTTTTCGTGTCCGGCGATGCCTGCCTGATTCAGGAAGCCTCCTGCCACGAAGGTTGTGTTGCCGTTCGACAGATAATAAACGAAGAAAACCGCAAGCAGACCGAGCAGTGCACCTGCCACAGAATAGAACAGGTATTTCAGACCTGCAGCAACCGCATCCTTTGTCAGCTCATGAAGAACAAGCGGAACGGAAGTCAGGGTCAGCGTCTCGAAGCATAAGTACAGTGTCACCAGATTGGCTGACATGCAGACGGAAAGCATTGCCCCATATGAAATAAAGAAGAAGGCAAAAAAGACATTCGGACGTTCCTCATGCTTCATGTACTCAAAGGAATAGAAGCAGACCGCCGTATAAAGAAGCATCACCGCCAGCATCACGTAGCGGCCGAGTTCATCGAGCGAAAATGCGAGCACAACATTTTCCGTAAGGGAAAGCGGTGCAATGGCCTTACCGTACAGAAATGCCGCGATGCCCAGAAGATCCGTCACGATAATCGCACACGTATAGAGGCGGTTTCTCCCCTCCTCTGTATTCGGCACGGCGGAGATTACAGTTCCCGCAAGCATCGGGAACAGAATAGCAGCCAGTAACAGCATAGAAATCAGATCCCCCCTTACACAAACATTGCAAGTCCTCGCTCGATCACATCTACAACCGGACCGGATGCAAGACCGAGTGCCAGATTGGCTGCGGTCAGAAGCAGCATCGGAATGTTGTAGCTCACTCTGTGACGAACAGGACGTGAGGTGTACGTTTTCTTTTCCTTTGTATAGATACGAATCAGCGTTCTGACGAAGTAGAATGCATTCAGCATGGAGCTGACCGCCAGAACCAGCATAACCAGAACCATCTTTCTGGCACTGCCGGAGGAAACCGCTGCAATTCCGAACAGGAGCTTCGAGGAGAAGCCTGCGAAGATCGGAATACCGATCATCGAAAGACCGCTGACCGTAAAGAAGACACCTGCATTCTTATCACGGATACCGCTGCCCTGCAGCTCACGGAACAGAAGGCTGTTGCCGGAAACCGCTGCCAGACGGGGTGTGGTCAGGAACAGCATGGATTTCGTTACCGCATGTGCTGCGATGTGGAAGATCGCTGCCGTAAAGCCTGCGACACCGCCGATACCGATACCCATGTAGATGTAACCGATCTGTGCGGCAGAGGAAAATGCAACCATCTGATTGACGTTGCGGGCGTGCAGCGCAGATACCGATCCCAGAACAATACCGCACATACCGAGAACCAGCAGGATCGTGCGGATGTGCATCTGCTCGAATACCTCGATGCCGACAACACGCCAGTAGATCTTGATCAGAATGAAGATGTAGCACTTTGATACCAGTGAGGACATCAGTGAACCGGAAGTCGGTGTTGCCCAGCCATAGGTATCCGGCATCCAGTAATGGAACGGGAAAAGACCGCTCTTGATGCCGAGGCCGATTGTAATGATGCCGACTGCGAGTGTGATGACGGTAAATGCACCCGGATCCTGTGCCAGGATCTGAATCTCCTCTCTCATCGGCACCATCAGCAGGTGACCGGTGACATCATAGAGAAGAACGATGCCCAGCAGGAACAGACCGGAACCCAGAAGGTTCATGATCATGTAGCGCACCGCTGCCAGTGTTGTACGGCCGATCTCGCGGACAATCAGGACACCGCAGCTCGTCAGCGTCAGAATCTCGATGAAGACGTAGCTTGAGAAGATGTCGTTGGTCCATGTCATGGCCATCAGAGCAGCTGTCATCAGGTTGATCAGGGAGTAATACAGATTGATCTTGCTCTCATCCAGGTCGAGATCGACAAAGTGAAAGCCGCCGAGCACCGAGCAGAACTGTACCAGCAGGAAGAGCAGCGCAATCGCACTCTCCAGGATGCCGGCGCGGATCTCATTGCCCCAGGGTGCCGGGAATTCTCCCATCGTGTAGGTAAAGGACGTTCCCGTCCGCATTGTATAGGCAAATACCGCCGATACCGCAATGATCAGCAGGCATTCATAGATAATTGTATAACGTCTTGCGGTTTTTCCGCCGAGAATCATACAGAGCACTCCGGAGAAGAGGCTCAGTACAATGGTAAAAAGCGGAATATTTGTCACCATATCCATCTTACTCGTTCCTTATCTGTGTTCAGTCAGATGCTTCGAAATCACATAGATATCATCCAGGTTCAGCGTATGATAGCGCTTGTAGAGACGAACTGTCAGCGCCAGCATAATGGCTGTTACCGAAACGGAAACGACGATACCGGTCAGTACCAGACCCGCCGGAACCGGATTGATGTAGTAGCCGGCATCGGCAATGCCGTCCGTGAGGATCGGTGCCTTTCTTCCGTCGATATAGCCCATCGAAGCAAGAAACAGGAAAGTTCCCGTATCCATGATGTTCATGCCGATCAGTTTGCGGAACAGGTTTCGCTGAAAGAGCAGCGTCGTAAAACCGATTCCGAAGAGGATGATCGCTGCCGTTTCCTCATAATTCAGAAGCAGATGCTCCAGCATGTCATAACCTCCTTCTCTTTTACTTACCGCCGATGCTTCCTCTGCGGAAGAGGCTGTAGAAGCCGAACATTGTACACATAACGACAAGACCGACCGCAATATCCAGCGGAAGAATCAGGCCGCCGCTCAAGATCGCTCCCGGAGTGCCCTTCGGGATGTGATTCTCAAGTCCGTTCGCACCGGTAAAGAATACATAGCTCTTCGCAAAGCTGTAGAAACCAAGTGACACAGCTGTGATTCCGGCCGATACCTTTGCGGTGAAGAACTTGTCCACTCTGGTGAAGCCCATGGAGGAAGCCATGATGATCAGGCCCGCACCCATGACGGCACCGCCCGAGAAACCGCCGCCCGGTCCGTTCTGTCCGTTCAGCAGGACGTAGATACCGTAGATGAAAATACTCGGGATCAGCAGCATACCGACATTGCGCATGATCGCTTCTGTCGAAATTCTGTGGAAGCGCTCCTTTGAAATCGTGTTGTAGCTGTCCACACCGCCGCTCATGTTCTTCGAATCCTTGCGAAGAAGAATCATGACACAGATCAGCGCCGTGAAAAGTACGTGCGATTCTCCCAGTGTGTCAAATGCTCTGTAATCCAGAATCATACCGGCCACGATATTGACTGCACCGGTCTCCTCCAGACCCTGCTCGACATAGCGCTTCACGACTTCCAGCGTCTGCGGATTCTCTGTTCCGTATCTCGGAAGGAAGGAAACCGCATACAGAAGAACACCGATCAGGAAAATACAGCTGACAACCGCAATAATACGGTAAGCCCGCATGAATCCCTTCCGTTCTGCCTTCACTGTTTTGCGGACCCATTCCATGTCCTCAATCTGATGAAGGACTTCCTTCTGTTCTCTCTTATATTCTTCTCGGGCGATGTACGGATGCTCATCGGAATCCATGATGTGCTCAAGAACATCATAGTCGCCGTCAAGCCATCTGAAAAAACGCTCTCTCCGTTTGCTCTTTTTCTTTGTCATTTCTTTTTCCACCCAGCTGTTCAGTCTTCACGGACCGCATCCGTTGACATCTCTTCTTCCATCTCTGCGTCTGTCTCTCTGATCTTTCGCAGCGTAACCAGGAACAGCGTGCTGCTGATACCTGCTCCGACTGCTGCCTCTGTAATCGCAAGGTCAGGAGATTCCAGCAGAACCCAGGTTACGCACATAATCGAGCTGTATGTCATAAAGACCACGACTGCCGAAAGCAGGGTTTTTGTAAAGTTCACGCTGATCGCACAGACAATCAGCAGAACGACTGCAATGATTTTTACCAGTTCTGTCGCTGTCATTCCTCTACCTCCTGCTTATCTTCTGTCTCCGGCTTTTCTTCTGTCTTCTCCATTCTTCTGACATACTTTCCGAGCTCGCGGTTATTGTAATATTCCACCTGTCCGAGGAAATGTGTGGAAACAGGTGAAGTAAACCACAGGAAAAAGATCAGGAAGAGAAGCTTCAGAGCGTCCATGACATTTGCCGAAGAAACGAAAAGTGCCGCCACGACAAACAGAATTGCCATTGTATCACCGATACCGGCCGCATGCATGCGGTTCATGGAAAAGCCGAAGCGCCACGCACCGAGAACTGCTGATGCAAAGGATGCTGCTCCGATCAGGAGAAGCACTGCCGTCATCCAGAATCTGATCCATTCCATCATTCATCCACTCCTTTCTCTTCTATATATATTAGGCGCGCCTGTTCTTCTTTTTGCGGCGCTGTGCTTTTTTAGCAGCTGCTTTTGCTGCTTTTTTCTTTACTGCTTTATCTGCTGCAGCTTTGCTGTCTTCTGTCTTTTTCTCCTGCAGTTCCGGATCCTTTGTATGAAACGGAATGTACATGGTCGCAAGCATCATGACTACCACGAAACTGATCATGGCATAAATCAGTGAAACATCAACCAGATAACTTTCTGCAAGCATTCTGGAGCAGATCAGGATGATCGCAATCACCATCGTACTCAGCATGTTGACTGAGAGAATTCGATCCGTAATACGCGGACCGATGATGGAGCGGACCAGCATGAGTCCTGCCAGAATCACGAGCACCAGAATAGCGCCGCTGTACAGAATCTGATAAGCCTGTTCTATCGTCATCATAAGCCTCCTCTTTTCAGTCCTTGATCCGGCTGAGCAGCTTCACAAAGCTTGAGCTCTCAATACCTTCTGCATACTCCGGCCGCAGGCAGTGAATCACAAAGTGATCGTCTTCCTGGAAGAGTGTGAAGGTTCCCGGGGTCAGTGTAATCGAATTGGCAAGCAGAACATTCTGAAGTGCCGTATGGAATCCGGAGTTGAATTCAATAATGACCGGATCCGGCTTCTGCTTTCCGCTGACAGAAAGCTTCATAACTGCCAGCGATGCTTTGATGATTTCCCAGATCAGGACGCCGACATATTCAATAAGAAGAGGAAGATTGCGGAGAATCTTCTTCTCTCCCGTTTCCGGAAGGCCGAGAATACGCCGTGTCGCATAGCTGCCGGCTGCTGCAATTGCAATTCCGAACAGAACGATCTCCAGAGTGATTCGTCCGTTTAAGATGATCCATAAGATCAGAAAAAGAAAAAACATAAAGGTTCTCTCCTGACACTAAAAATGAACGGTTAACTGTTATACTCACACAAAAGACAGCCTTTCCTACCAAAAGCAGTCTGAAAAGGCCGTTCTCTTTCTGTCAGGGCTTATTCTATCACAATCCATTCTTCGAAACATCGTTATTCTTTCACAGAGATTTCACAATATTCCTCTGCTAATCATGCATTTTTTCGCATACACAAAAGAGCAGGCTGGCTGCCTGCTCTTTCGTGTGCATGTATAAGGAGTTAACTACAATTGGGATTATCACTCTCAAAAAGCTCTTATATCCGCCGCACCACGACATGCAGCTACGGATCAGCTTTTATATGGGTGGTTCTTAGCTTTGAATCAGCCGGTCATCAGGCAAAAGTCTTCTTGAATGCCTGATCCAGGTCTTCGATGATATCATCGATGTGCTCGATACCGACAGAAAGACGGATGGTATTCGGCTTGATGCCCTGTTCTTCCAGCTCTGCCTCGTTGCACTCGGAGTGCGTTGTGGATGCCGGATGAATAGCCAGAGACTTTGTATCCGCTACATTGGCAAGCAGTGAGAAGAGCTGCAGATTGTCGATGAATTCCTGTGCCTTCTCTGCACCGCCTTCGATTTCAAAGGTGAAGATGACGCCGCCGCCGTTCGGGAAATACTTCTTGTAAAGTTCCTGCTGCTTCGCATCTGCGGAAACAGACGGGTGGTTGACCTTCTGAACCTGCGGAAGAGCATTCAGATACTGAACGACCTTCAGAGCATTTTCCACATGACGCTCTACTCTTAATGCCAGAGACTCAAGGCCCTGCAGGAAGATGAATGCGTGGATCGGAGAAAGTGTAGCACCTGTATCTCTCAGAAGGATTGCACGGATATAGGTTACAAATGCTGCTGCTCCTACATCCTTTGTGAAGCTGACACCGTGGTAGCTTTCGTTCGGCTCTGTCAGCCACGGATATCTTCCGCTTGCTGCCCAGTCAAACTTGCCGCTGTCAACGATGACGCCGCCGATTGTGGTTCCGTGGCCGCCGATGAACTTCGTTGCGGAATGTACAACGATGTCTGCGCCGTACTCAATCGGTCTGACAAGGTACGGAGTTGCAAAGGTATTGTCTACAATAACCGGAACGCCGTGCTTGTGAGCGATCTTTGCGATTGCTTCAATATCGACTACTTCGCTGTTCGGATTGCCGAGTGTCTCGATTTCGATAGCACCGGTGTTGTCCTGAATAGCTGCCTCGATTGCTTCCAGATCGAACGGATCTACGAAGGTGGCTTCAATGCCGTAATCCGGAAGTGTATGCTTCAGCAGGTTGTATGTGCCGCCGTAGATGTTCTTGGCTGCTACGACATGGCCGCCTGCATGAACTGCTGCCTGGATTGCATAAGTGACAGCTGCTGCACCGGAGCCGACTGCCAGAGCTGCAACACCGCCTTCAAGAGCTGCGATTCTCTCTTCGAAGACACCCTGTGTCGGGTTGGTCAGACGTCCGTAGATATTTCCTGCATCGCGAAGTGCAAAGCGGTCTGCTGCATGCTGGCTGTTATGGAATACGAAGGAGCTTGTCAGATAGATCGGAACGGCTCTTGCGTCTGTTACCGGATCCGGCTGCTCCTGTCCGATGTGGTTTGCCTTGGTTTCAAATCTCCATGCTGAAGTATCTGTAATCTTTGCCATTTTGTTTTCCTCCTTATGAATGCGCTGCAGCTTCCTGTGTTGCTGCCTGTGATTTATTTCCTGCCGGTGTACCGTTCCGGCTTCTTTAACGTCTTTGTTTTTCTCTTGTTCTTTGATCTGTGTATAGTCTACTAAACAGGTAGGAAAGATTCAAATACGTAAAAATAATCCATTTCTATAAATTTTTCTTATATTGAAGTCAAAAAAAGACCACCGTCCCGTTTCCGGAACGATGGTCTTTCGATCATACATTATAAATTCGTGCGCATGCGCCCGATCTATGACGTCTGATATTCAGCGGCAGATCAAAGCTGCGGGCCTGCAGCAACAAGTGCCTTGCCTGCTTCATTGCCTGTGTACTTAGCGAAGTTCTTCTGGAATCTTGCAGCAAGATCCTTAGCCTTCTCTTCCCACTGTGCAGCATCTGCATAAGTGTCACGCGGGTCAAGGATTGCCGGATCAACGCCCGGAAGTTCTGTCGGAACCTCGAAGTTGAAGAACGGAATCTTCTTTGTCGGAGCCTTAGCTACATCGCCGTTCTGGATAGCTGTGATGATACCACGAGTATCCTTGATGGAGATACGCTTGCCTGTGCCGTTCCAGCCTGTGTTTACAAGGTAAGCCTTAGCACCGGACTTCTCCATCTTCTTAACAAGCTCTTCGCCGTACTTTGTCGGATGCAGCTCCAGGAATGCCTGGCCGAAGCATGCGGAGAAAGTCGGTGTCGGCTCTGTGATGCCGCGCTCTGTACCTGCAAGCTTTGCTGTGAAGCCGGACAGGAAGTAATACTGTGTCTGCTCCGGTGTAAGGATGGAAACCGGCGGAAGAACGCCGAAAGCATCTGCAGAAAGGAAGATGACGTTGTCAGCATCCGGGCCTGCGGACTTTCCGTTAACCTTCAGAGCGATGTTCTCGATGTGGTCGATCGGATAGGAAACACGAGTGTTCTCTGTGACAGACTTATCAGCGAAATCAGCCTTGCCGTTCTCATCCAGAGTTACGTTCTCAAGAAGAGCGTTGCGCTTGATTGCGTTGTAGATATCCGGCTCAGAATCCTTGTCAAGGTTGATAACCTTAGCGTAGCAGCCGCCTTCGTAGTTGAAGACACCGTTGTCATCCCAGCCGTGCTCGTCATCGCCGATGAGGAGTCTCTTCGGGTCTGTAGACAGAGTTGTCTTACCTGTACCGGAGAGGCCGAAGAAGATGGATGTGTGCTTGCCTTCCATATCTGTGTTAGCGGAGCAGTGCATGGAAGCGATGCCCTTCAGCGGCATGTAGTAGTTCATCATGGAGAACATACCCTTCTTCATCTCGCCGCCGTACCATGTGTTGATGATAACCTGCTCACGGCT
>JAUNAG010000182.1 GCA_030527685.1 Lachnospiraceae bacterium
GATGCGATTACAATCACAGATTTTTGTGCACACATTGATTATGACAAATGTACGGACTGCGGCAAGTGCCGCACAGACTGCCCGAGAGGCTGCATCATCTGATTTCTCAGTCATGCATTCATCGGTTCCGGTTTGAACGGAAATGAAGAATAATGAAACGAGAAGGACCGGCAGAGGCGAAATGCTTCTGCCGGTTTTTTGCTGCCTGTTTTTCAAAAGCTGCGATCTGTGATATGATAGGGAGACTGTTCCGACAGGAGGAGAGAAAATTGAAACAGAAGATGATGAACAGAATGGATGAAGAACAGATCAACGCAGGTCTGATGCGTTTTCTTGATGCGAGCCCGAATGCTTACTATGCGGTTCGGAATATGTGTGAGATGCTTACAGAGGCAGGTTTCGAAGAACTGAGAGAAGAGGCTCCGTGGAAGCTTAAAAAAGGCGGTTCCTATTATGTGACCAGAAACGGTTCTGCTTTAATCTCTTTCCGCATTCCGGAGGATGAAATCGCAGGCTACCAGATCATGGCCAGCCACAGCGATTCTCCTTCCTTTAAGATCAAGCCGAATGCGGAGATTGATGCCTGCGGAAACTATACCGTTCTGAATACGGAAAAATACGGCGGCATGCTCTGCGGTACCTGGTTTGACCGTCCGCTGTCCGCAGCCGGCCGCGTTGCCGTTGAGACGGAGCAGGGTGTGGAGATGCGCCTTGTAAATCTGGATCAGGATCTTCTGATTATTCCGAGCCTTGCCATTCACATGAACCGTGAGGCAAATGACGGTTATAAATTCAATGCACAGAAGGATCTGCTTCCGCTCAGCGGAGAGCTTGCCTCAAAGGGAGCTTTCATGAAGCTGGTCGCAGAGGCTGCCGGAACAACACCGGAAAAGATTCTGGACACGGACCTCTTTTTATATAACCGCATGCCTGCAGCTCGAATCGGTACTGAGGGAGAATTCATTGCAAGCGGCAGACTTGATGATCTGCAGTGCGCCTATGCATCCCTCCTTGGCATTATGCAGGCGAAGCCTGCGAAGTCGCTTGCAGTCCAGTGCGTCTTCGACAATGAAGAAGTCGGCAGCATGACAAAGCAGGGAGCTGCGGCTACCTTCCTGCGTGATACACTTCGAAGAATCAATATTGTGCTCGGCAGAAGCGAAGAGGAGATCCTCCGCTCACCGTCCTCAAGCTTTATGGTTTCCGCAGACAATGCGCATGCCGTTCATCCGAACTATCCGGAGAAGGCAGATCCGACAAACCGCCCGGCCATGAACAAGGGCATTGTGATCAAATACAGCGCAAATCAGAAGTACACAACGGATGCGGCAGCCGGTGCTGTATTCAGAAGAATCTGTGATCAGGCAGCTGTGCCGTATCAGACATTTGCAAACCGATCCGATATGCTCGGAGGCTCTACACTCGGCAACATTTCGCAGTCACAGCTTTCGTTAAATACAGTTGATATCGGCCTGCCTCAGCTGGCAATGCATTCTTCCTATGAGCTTGCCGGAGCAAAGGACACTGCGTGGCTTGCAGCAGCAGCTGTTCAGCTGTTTTCTTCCTCTGTCAGAGCAGACGGTGCTCAACTGATCCTGGAATAAAAGGGGTTTTTATGTATGCATATATTCGCGGCACAATTGCCGCTGTTTCAGAGGACAGTGTAGTCATCGACAATCAGGGAATCGGATACCGCGTTTTCGTTCCGTCATCGGTATCGGAAGCGGTCTCTGTCGGCTGTGTCGAGACACTGTATACGCATTTTGCAGTTCGTGAGGATGCCATGCAGCTCTACGGCTTTCTCTCGGAAGATGATCTGAATATGTTCCGTCTGCTTCTCGGCGTCAGCGGAATCGGTCCGAAGGGGGCACTGGGTATTCTGACCGTGATGAACGCGGACGATCTTCGCTTTGCCGTTCTCTCGGATGACGCGGCGGGAATCGCGAAGGCACCCGGTGTCGGAAAGAAGACGGCGCAGAAAGTAATTATTGAATTAAAGGATAAGCTTGATCTGCAGGATGCATTTGAATTAAAAGCAGCTCATACAGCCGCAAAGGCAAAGACGGAAGGAAACAGCGCAGACAGCGAGGCTGTTCTTGCACTGACGGCTCTCGGATATTCTAATTCAGAGGCATATAAGGCAGTCAGAAAGGTCAGCGGAGATCTGCCGGATGCAGATACGGAAACACTGATCAAGGCAGCACTGAAGGAGCTGTTCTGAGTACGGGAAGGATATTATGGCAAGACAGATCATAACGGGAACGGAAGAGACGAAGGAGGACAGACTTCTTTCTTCGGACAGCATCCGTCCGCAGCAGCTGACAGATTATATCGGACAGGAGAAGGTGAAGTCCAATCTCAAGGTGTATATCGATGCAGCCAGAATGAGAGGGGATGCACTGGATCATGTGCTTTTTTACGGCCCTCCGGGACTGGGCAAGACAACACTTGCGGGCATCATTGCCAATGAGATGGGAACAAATCTCAAGGTGACGTCCGGTCCGGCCATTGAAAAACCGGGTGAGATTGCGGCTATTCTGAACAGTCTTTC
>JAUNAG010000071.1 GCA_030527685.1 Lachnospiraceae bacterium
GATTGTGAGGGTGAGTGCGAGGGTGATTGCGAGAACATAGAGCGCAAAAAAAGACTTGCATTTTAAATGGACTGTCGCTATAATAACCACAACGCAAAAACATATAAAAAGAATAGGAAATGTATGAATGAAATAATCGAGTATTTTCAGACACACGGGACGGAATATCTCGGACTGCTCTGGGAACATATATCGGTCAGTGCGCTCTCTGTACTGACGGCTCTGCTGATCGCAGTGCCGCTCGGGGTGCTGGTCTACAGACATCCGATCGGAAGGATGATTTCGGAAAGAATCTTCGGACTGCTGAGAATCGTTCCTTCCCTGGGACTTCTGATTATCCTGATTCCTGTCATGGGAACCGGCGTAAAGCCCACGGTCACGGCACTGACCATACTTGCAATTCCGCCCATCCTGATGAACACGATTCAGGCTTTCCGGAATCTTCCGGAAAACACAATCGAAGCGGCGGTCGGAATGGGCATGAACAGACAGGAGGTGTTCTGGAAGGTAAAGCTTCCGCTTGCATTTCCCCTGATGTATGCGGGAATCCGCACGGCGGCCGTGGAAGTCATCGCCTCCGCGACACTGGCATCCTATATCGGAGCCGGTGGCTTCGGAGATATTATCTTCACCGGATTGGCGCTTCTGCGATACAGTCTGCTGATCATCGGAGGAGGATCTGTTGCCATTCTTTCACTGCTGACAGGTTTCCTGATGGATCTGATTTATCGAAGGCTGACACGTTATCAAAGGGTCTCATGATTGATCCGGCGTGTTTTCCTATATAGAAGTATTCATGTTTTTGGAGGGGCAAAACTTCCCCGCAGGCAAAGATGGAGGAAAATTATGAAAAACACAAGACGATATGCAGCGCTTGCACTGACAGGAGTTCTCGGTATAAGCACACTTGCAGGTTCTGTCATGACGGTTTCTGCAGCAGACAAGATTCGCGTTGCATCCAAGGATTTCACGGAAAATGAGATCGTTGCGGAGATTTATGCTCTTGCTCTTGAAGACGCAGGCTTTGAAGTGGAGCGTATCTTTGACGTCTCCTCAGCCATTATTCATGAGTCACAGATCTCCAATGAAATTGACATCTATCCGGAGTATACAGGAACAGGCCTGATTTCGATTCTTGGTCTGGATCCGATCACAGATCCGCAGGAGGTTTACGACACAGTGAAGGATGAATTCGAGAAGCAATTCTCGATCACCTGGCTGGAGTATTCGGAAGCAAACGACGGACAGGGCCTTTTCATCCGCACAGAGGCGGCAGAGAAGTACGGCATCAAGACAATTTCCGATCTGCAGGAGCATACAGAGGAGCTTCGCTTTGCTTCCCAGGGTGAGTTTGATGAGAGAGCAGACGGTATCCCGGCTCTTGAGGCAGTTTACGGTGAACTGAACTGGAAGAGCAGCAAGGTTTATGATAATTCCCTGAAGTATCAGGTTCTTGCAAATGATGAGGCAGATGTCGCTCCTGCTTATACAACAGAAGGCCGTCTGACAGAAGAACAGTTCACACTGCTTGAGGACGACAAGCAGGTATGGCCGCCGTACAATCTTGCACCGGTTGTCCGCGACGAAGTGCTGAATGCCAATCCGGAAATCGCAGATGTTCTGAATAAGGTCAGTGCGGCTCTGACAACTGAGAATATCACAGAGCTGAATGCGCAGGTTGATATCGAGGGTGAGGAGTATGCCGATGTGGCAGCTGCCTTCTATGACACATTGAAGTAAAGCAGTTTTTGTCATATCGAAAGAAGTCATAACAGGAACGGTATCAATGGCCGGACATGCAGCGGTATGTCCGGCCATTGCATCAAAACCGGAAGGGACAAAGAATACCGGTCCCGGACGGCAGAAAGAAAGGCGACGGGGTCTATGATCGCTGTAGAATTAAAATCTGTCTGTAAACAGTTTCCCAATATGAGTTATCCGGCACTGGATCATGTCAGCGTGCAGGTAGAGGAAGGAGAGTTTGTTACCATACTCGGTTCCTCCGGATGCGGCAAGACCACACTGATCAAGATGATCAACAGACTTTATGAGCCGGACGATGGAGAGATTCTTCTCTACGGGAAAAATATCCTGGAATCGGATCCGGTCGGGCTGCGGCGCAGCATCGGCTATGTTATCCAGCAGACAGGTCTTTTTCCGCATATGACGGTGAAGAAAAACATTGCCACGATACCGAAGATCCTGAAGTGGGATAAGAAAAGAATCGATGAGCAGGTCGACCGGATGCTCGAGCTGGTACAGCTGGATCCGGAGGAGTTTCGCGACCGCTATCCTGCCCAGCTGTCAGGCGGACAGCAGCAGAGAGTCGGTCTGGCCCGTGCCCTGATCTGTGATCCGAAGGTCTGCCTTCTGGATGAACCCTTCGGCGCCATCGATGCCATCAACCGCGAAAAGCTGCAGAATGAACTGAAGGCCATCCACGCCAGATCCAGAAAGACCTACCTGTTCGTGACACATGACATCCGCGAGGCACTTCGTCTCGGAACAAAGGTCATCATTATGAACAGAGGAAAGATACTGCAGTATGCTGCTCCGGAAGAGATTCTGACACATCCTGCAGACAGCTTCGTAGAGGAGTTGCTGCAGACAGCCGATGTGACAAAGGACTTCGTGGATCAGGGGGAGGGAATCTGATGTTTGCTTACTTTGCAAAGCATTCGGACATGCTGATGGGTGCCTTCTGTGAACATCTCCGGATTGTGGCCGTGGTTCTGGTACTTTCCGTTGTGCTGGCGTCCGTTCTGTCCTACCTGCTTCTGCAGTCCGAAAAGGCGGCGAATCTTGTGATTCAGATCTTCAGCGCGATTTATTCGATTCCGTCACTTGCTCTTTTTGCCATGCTGATTCCAATCTTCGGTCTGGGAAATGCAACTGCATTCCCGGTGCTGGTGGCTTATAACCAGTATCTGCTGATCCGGAACTTCATGTCCGGTCTGCAGAACGTAGACAAGAGCCTTCTGGAGGCGGGGACAGGAATGGGAATGAGTCACTGGCAGCTGGTGACACGTGTGCAGATTCCGCTGGCCATGCCGTCGATTATCGCAGGAATCAGACTGGCGATTATCTCGACAACCGGAATCGCCACCATTGCGGCAACGATCAATGCAGGCGGACTCGGAAAGATTCTTCTGTCCGGCATGCGGACAATGAATGTCTACAAGATTTCATGGGGCATGATCTTAAGTATCATCATTGCTCTGATTGCAGATCTTGCACTGAAGCGTCTGGAAAAATTAACAGAGAATAAGAACCATGCCGGAGGAGCTGCTGCACGATAAGGAGCGTTTCCGGGAAGGGAAAATTGCTGTCGGAGGCGTGCAGATTGACAACTGCTGTGCAGAAACAGTCTCCGGCAGACTGGGAGAAGAAATTTATGTGTCAGACAGAACATCGCAGAATCATGCAGATCTTTGAGATGCCGGAGGCGGCAGCAGAGCTGGTGGATTTTTTCCTGGATCCTGTGGAGCAGAAGATCATCCGCAGTTTTGAGGGAAAACACTTCACGGCAGAGGATCTTGCCGGGGCAGAAGACTTCGGCTTTGCCGGAGACAGAGAGAAGGCAGCGGCATTTCTCACAGAAAAGTACCGCCGCGGTGTCATCTCGAAAGTGGATGAGACGGGACTTCTCTACCGGCTCAATAATTTCTACGGTTTTCTGGATGTGTTCTGTACGGCGCGAAAGGAAGAGTACGACCGCCTGACTTCAGAGCAGAAGCACAGACTTGACGACTGGTATCTGGACGCGTACGTGGATACACTGGACACCACACTGTCCCGTCCGACACCGGACAAAGTCGTTCCGCTGGAAGAGATGCTGGAGATTATTGACCGCGATCCGCGTCCGGTCTATCTCAATCCCTGCGACTGCCGTTCCCTGACAGGTGACTGCGGAATGCCGGTCCGGACCTGTATTACCTGGAAGAACGGGATCAATTCCTTTGCGGACCGCGGCATCTCCGAGCAGATCGACAAGGAGCGTGCAAAGGAAATCGTTCGCGAGGCGGATCGTGCGGGACTGATGCATTCGACCATGGGAGCAGGCATCTGCAACTGCTGCGGAGACTGCTGTTATCTCTTCCGTGTGCAGAGGAGACTGGGACTTGTCGGCATCTGGCCGGAGTCAAAGTGGATTGCTTCCTTTGATGCCTCTAAGTGTATCGGCTGCGGAAAGTGCGTGAAGCGATGTCATATGGATGCATTTACAAAAGAAGACAGAACAGTGAGCTTTGACGCATCGAAGTGCGTCGGCTGCGGAATCTGTGTCAATACCTGCCCGCGGAGTGCCATCGAGCTTGTCGGGCGTCCTCCGATTGAGGGACTTAAGACAGGGAATACGTCATCCGAGAGCCATTGAGTAAGATAAATGTCTAAGGAAAAACATCGCATGAAAGCCATTGAACGAGATGGCTGGATGAGAAGAAATACGTTGATTGAGAGCCAGTGAACGAAACGGCTGCATGATAGGAATATGCCGTCCGCAAGCTAGAACACGCGGGCGAAAATATGAAAAAAGAGACAGAGAGGGCAACAGTATGAGCTACAGTGCATGCTATGACGAAACACTCGGATTTACAACAAGACAGCTTCATGCAGGTTATGACCCGGCGGAGCATAATCGTGCCAAGACCGCTCCGGTCTACCAGACCGCAGTATTTGAGCTGGGAAGCTATGAGAGAGGTCTGCGTCTGTTTGAGTATGCAGAAGAAGGACATTCCTATGTCCGGTTTTCCAATCCGACCAACACGGTTCTTGAAAAGCGCATCAGCTCTCTTGAAGGCGGTTCGGCAGCTGTATCCTTTGCTTCCGGTATGGCAGGCATCTCCAGCACGATTCTGAATCTTGCCAAGGCAGGAGACGAGATTGTCTCCATCAAGACACTCTACGGCGGCAGCACAACACTCTTTGAAAAGCTGCTTCCGGACTATGGAATTCATACGAGATTTGTCGAGCATGAGAACGATCCGGAAGAGTACCGCGCGCTGATCAACGAGAAGACTAAGGCAGTCTATGTGGAAAGCCTCGGCAACCCGGGCATCAACATTGTTGATCTCGAGGCAGTGGCAGCCGTTGCGCATGAGTACGGCGTGCCGGTTGTCGTGGACAATACATTTGCAACACCGTATCTGTTCCGTCCGTTCGAGCACGGTGCGGATATCGTATGCTATTCCGCAACCAAGTTTCTCGCAGGCCACGGAACAACAATTGCCGGTCTTGTGGTGGAGAAGGGAGATTTCAACTGGAGATCCGGAAGATTTCCGCAGTTTGATAAGTACTATGCTGACAATGTGGAGTTCATGGGCGAAGAAGTGCTTTCACGCGAACTTTTCACAAAGCGTCTGCGCCAGACTTACCTTACGGATCTCGGAGCACATATGTCTCCGACAAGTGCATTTCTCCTGATGCAGGGAATCGAGACGCTGTCTCTCCGCATGAGACAGCATGTGAAAAATGCGCAGGATGTCGCTGAGTTCCTGGAAGCTCATCCGGCCGTTAAGCAGGTCAACTATCCGGGCCTGAAGAACAGTCCGTACTATGATCTGTCCCAGAAGTATTTCCCGGAGGGACCGGGAGCGATTCTTTCGATCCGTGTCAACGGCGGTCTCGAGGGAGCAAAGAAGGTCGTCAACAATGTGAAACTGTTCGACTACATGGTCAATGTCGGTGATGCTAAGTCTCTGATCGTGCATTCTGCTTCTACAACACACTACGGACAGTCGAAGGAGATGCAGGAGGCTGCAGGTGTCTACGAGGATACGCTTCGTCTCTCCATCGGAATCGAGGACACGGAGGACCTGATCAACGATCTCCGTCAGGCACTTGAGTCCTGAGCAGGCAGGCGGCATGAAGCATCATCAGAACAGAAGCAGGCTGTATGCCTGGATCACGATCTTTCTCTGGAGCTCTGCGTACATCGCAACGAAGATCGGATTGCGGTACTTCACCCCGTTTTCACTGAGTGTGTTTCGCTACCTGGCAACCGGAATCGTGGTGACACTCTTCATGGCGGTGCGCAGGGAGAAGCTGCCTCCGCTGAAGGATGTTCCGCTTTTTATTCTGCTGGGACTGACAGGTTATACACTTTATGTGCTTACTTATAATGCAGGAGCGGGAACGGTCTCCGTGGCAGCGGCCAGCGTGATCATCTCCTCGACACCGATCTTCACGGCACTTCTTGCCGGTCTGATTTTCAGAGAAAAGATCACGGGAGGACAGATTCTCGCAACGGCGGTTGAATTTGCCGGTGTCCTGATTGTCTGTCTGTGGAACGGGATCGGAGATGTCGGAAGCGGACTGATCTGGATCATTCTCTCGATGTGCTGCTTTACCGCTTATAATCTGCTGGAACGCGCGGCTGTGAAGAAGTACACTCCGCGTGAAACCACACTGTACAGTCTGCTGGCTGCATTTCTCATGTTTATCCTGATGACACCGGCTGCGTGGAGGGAGACCTCACATGTCGAACCGGCAGGTGTCATAAGCGTCCTCTATGCAGGAATCTTCTGCAGCCTTGCAGCCTACTATTTATGGGGAAAAGCGCTTGAGGAGGCTCAGCAGACAGGTGATGTCACCAACACGCTGTTTGCCGAGCCTGTGATCACAGGTCTCATGGGCTTTGTGATTCTCGGGGAGATTCCGGACAGAGGGACTGTGATCGGAGCCGTCGTGATCTTCGCGGGCATGTATCTCTTTGAGAAAAGTAAAAAGGCAATATAAAATCAGAAACGCTGTGTTTCTTTCCGGGATGAAAAGAAGCGCAGCGTTTTTGATATCATATGGCGGATTTTGTTCTGCTGGCTGTCTTTTCTTCTGAGGAAGGTGGCGTTTTCAGATGTATCATCTTAAAATAAGAGCATGGATTTTTAATCTTCTTTTAATGAAAGACGAAGGATGCTTTAAGATCGGAGCCGTATGATAGGTCCTGTAAAGAACAAAAGGAGATACGGACAGAGGGATCCGGCAATCTGAAATATGAAAGATCATGCTTTTCTTCGATAAAAGCGGAAAGGAAGATTATGGACGATTTTGAAAAGGCTGAAAAGCTGAAGGAAAAAGCAGGAGTTACCTACGAAGAGGCACGAGAAGCACTGAAGATGAATGACGGCAATCTTCTTGATGCGATGATCTATCTGGAAAAGCAGGGAAAGGCGCAGGCACCGGAGCAGGGCGGCAGCTATTCCAGATCTGGATAAGCGTAGAGGACACCGGAATCGGCATCGCCGAATCCGATATCCCCATGTGTTTGAACGTTTTTACAGATCCGATGAGTCCCGTGCCTACGGAGGCTCGGGACTTGGACTTTCGATTGCAAAGTGGATCATCGAGCGTCATCGGGGATCCGTTGAGGTTCTCTCCAGAACCGGAATCGGAACCAGAATCCGAGTGCTCTTTTAAAAATCAGGTGTACGACGTACTTTTTAGCGAAACAGCATGTACATGAACGAAGTGATATTTGAATAGAGTTTTTTTAGGGAACCGGACTCACATCAGCGTGAGATCCGGTTCTTTGCGATCTGCAGAACAGCGGCATAGGTGACGCCTGCAACTGGCCAGACGACCCAGGTGATATGCCAGTCGCCGGTCAGGAAGCTGATCAGCAGATAGATGGCTGTTGCAAGGCTCCAGTAGATACCGGAGATTCTTCTGTCGACCTTCTTATTTGTTCTGGTGTAATCACCTTCTTCGAGGAGGACATCAAAGCTTCCCTCGATGATGCAGTCCTGCACGATGAGATAGACACCGATGCCGACCAGCAGAAGAAGAACAGACACCGCGATCGAAAGTGCAAGTGTATTCTCCTCGTGCATGATCGAAGTGATGACGATCGGCACACTGGCGAGGACACATAAGGTGACGCCGATGACCATGGAGCGGATGTGAGAGGAGGAGTGCTCTTCACGAAGCTCGCGGACCAGACCGCTGATGCCGTATGCTGTATCAAGAGGATCAGAAGTGAGATATTCGAATTTCTTTTCACGGATTCCTTCTGTGATAAAGATGGCAACCCCGGCCGCAACCAGCAGGAGCAGGACGGAGACGCCGATGGCAGCGGCAGCATTTTCACTGATATTATAGAGTTTGCTCTCTGCCATGCCGCCGAGAAAAAGCATCGGGATGCTGCCCACGATGCAGAAGGCCACGCCGAGCGCAATCTTCGGAGCGGCGGTTTTCTTAAAACTTAAAAATGCATTTGCTGTCTCCATGGAAACGGGGGTCAGCACATCACCGTTCTCATTATAGGAATCTTCTTTTGCGGGAAGATCGGATCCGGGAAGCTGTTCAAGCTGGTCATCCAGCAGATAATCGGTGGAAACCTGAAAGAGCTTAGACAGAAGCAGTACCCGGTTCATATCCGGGACTGACTGTGCGCTTTCCCATTTTGATACGGACTGGCGGCTGACACCGAGCTTTTCTGCCAGCTGCTCCTGTGACCATCCTTCTCTTTTTCTGAGTTCTGTAATCTTATCTCCGAGGATCATAGCAGTCTCCTTCTCGTAAAGTGCAGCTGCTTGCCGGCAGTGCAGCTTTGTTGTCTGAACTGTCTGTATTATACCGAATCTGCCGGATGCGGGCTACCAAGCGGACTTGGAAATCTGACAACCGATGGTTGCAAATGGCGTAAAACGGGCATTTTTCGCGGTTGCGTGCGGTTGCCCCTGTATTTTCACAGCGATATAATGAGAAAGCAGTTTTCGGCAGTCATGGGTATGATGCCGAATGACTGAGAAGGGGAGAAGAGAGAAGTGAACAAGATTGTAATTCGGGATGCGGTGACGGAAGATGCCGGGAGGCTTGCGGAGATCTACCGCTACTATGTGGAAAAGACGGCTATTACGTTTGAGTGGGAGGTGCCATCAGAGGAGGAATTCCGGTCCCGTATGGAGCAGATTATGGAGCGGTATCCGTATCTGGTCATTGAGCGGGATGGTGTGATCGAGGGCTATGCCTATGCGCATGCCTTTGTCGGAAGGAAGGCGTATGACTGGTCAAGCGAGCTCACGATTTATCTGGCGCATGATGCCAGGAAAGGCGGCATGGGCCGGATGCTTTATGAGGCGCTGGAGGAGCGGCTGAAGAAGATGGGAATCCTCAATCTCTATGCCTGCATCGGCTATCCGGATCCGGAGGATGAATATCTGACGACGAACAGTGCGGACTTTCATGCGCATCTGGGCTTTACACTCGCAGGAAGATTCCGCCGCTGCGGATATAAGTTCGACCGCTGGTACGATATGGTCTGGATGGAGAAGGTGATCGGAGAGTACGGAAGCGGGCAGGCAGAGGTGAAGGCGTATTCTGAGATCAGAGAGAATATCTGACTTTGTCACTGCAGAACGGCAGTACTATTATTGCTATTTTCTCAATAATTCTGAATATATCTGAGCAAAAGAGTTTTGCCGAAATATTGACATTGCATTTTGCACGTTTTATACTCATTTTATTCCGTTGCTTTGGTGGATTTTCACAGTGAAAGACGCCATAGAACAAAAGTGTGAACTTTGGAAAGGATGGAGACACTATGAAAAAAGGAATGGCATTACTCGTTTCAACCGCTATGCTTGCAGGTATGATGAGTGCAGGTGCTGTCACAGCGCAGGCAGATACTTCTGATTATACAATTCGAATCTATTCCAATTCGAATTCCGTTGAGCGTACAACCTGGCTGATTGAGAAGGCAAAAGAAGCCGGATTCACAATCAGCATCGATGACAATTCAGTTATTTCCGGTGACGCAGCAGCCATCCAGGCAGCCAATGAGAATAAAGACGGCGACCTGATCTTCGGTCTGAATGAGACACGCTGGAGCCAGCTGATCAACGGCGAATATGAGAATCTGACCGTTGCAGACTGGACACCGTCATGGGCAGAAGAAGTCGGCGATTATGCTTATGAGAACAAGGCATATGGCATCGTTATTCAGAACGTCCTGATGCTGTATCGTACAGATGAGCTCGGAACAAACGGTGAAGAGCTTCACTTCGATCACTGGGCTGACATCATTGACAGCGGCTACAGCTGGTATCGTCAGAACAAGGTCGGCGGAACAACGAACTCCAACATCAACTCCGCACTTCTGTATGCATTCACAGATCCGACCTCCGAAGCAGGCGGTATCTCCATTGACGGATGGAAGGCTCTGTGGAAGTACTGCGCAGACGGCAAGTACTCTGCTGATGACAACTATAAGTACGGCTTTGAGCCGCTGAACCTCGGCGACGTTGCAATCTCTTCCTACTATTCATCTTCTCTGTACGGACAGATCGACGTTGCAGCCGATACATCACAGAATCCGCTGACCGGAACCTATGAGCCGGAAAACTGGCAGCTGGTTGATATCGCAGACGGCACATACTACATTGCAGAGTATGTCGGCATCCTTGATAAGGAAGGCAGATCTGACGAAGAGACAGAGACAGTCAAGGCATTCGCAGAATGGTTCGGTTCTCCGGAAGTTCAGGCTGAGTGGGGCGATGAATTCGATACCTTCCCGTGCGCAGCAAGTGCAGCAGCAGAGCTGTATCCGGACGGCATCCCGGCTATCTATGAGCTGAAGAACTTCGCACTGAATACAGTCGAAGGAACAGACATGACCTACGCTGAATATGTCGGCGCACATACAAATGAGTGGACTAATATCATGACCAACCTCGGCTTCTTCTGGTCTGATGCATCCGCAGCTCCGTCTGAGCCGGATTGGGATAACCTTGACTGGGCAACTCTGACACAGTCCGCAGAATAAATGATTTTGATCGGGTCTGACCGATCACTGTAGTCAAATAGAATGGGGCGAGCCGGGTGTCCGGTTCGTCCTGTTTTGCATAAGGGAGAAATAACATGATTAACCTTCATCAGATCGTCGTCAGATTCGATGACTTTACGGCACTGCACAACATAGATATTGAAGTCAAAAAGGGTGAGTTCTTCACCTTCCTCGGCCCGTCCGGCTGCGGAAAGACGACAACACTGCGTACGATCACCGGCTTTATCGAGCCGGCTGAAGGAACAGTCGTGATGGAAGGCCGCGATATTACAAAGGTGCCGATCGAGGACCGCAATATCGGTATCGTATTCCAGAGCTACGCGCTGTTTCCGACTATGACGGTCTACGACAATATTGCATTCGGCCTGAAGATCAAGAAGATGAAAAAGCCGGAAGTCGACAGAAAGGTGCGTGAGATTGCCGCAAAGGTGGATCTGACAGATGAGCAGCTGGCAAAGGCTGTTTCACAGCTTTCAGGCGGACAGCAGCAGCGAGTTGCCATTGCCCGCGCACTGGTTACGGATCCTGCAATCATCTGTATGGACGAGCCTCTGAGCAATCTGGATGCAAAGCTTCGCGTCCAGCTGCGCAATGAGCTGAAGAAGATGCAGAAGGACTTCGGCATCACAACGATCTATGTCACCCACGATCAGGAAGAGGCGCTGACACTGTCTGACCGCATCGCTGTCTTCAATAAGGGTTATATTGAGCAGATCGGAACACCGAACGAGATCTATAATCACTCAAAGACTGAATTCGTCTGCAACTTCATCGGTGATATCAACCGACTGGAGGATGGAATTGTCAGAAAGGCTGCAGAAGCAGGTGCAGACGTCTCAACTGAGAATCACAACTACATCCGTCTGGAAAGACTGCATGTCAATGCTCCGGCTTCCGAAGGCCAGCTCTCCCTGAAGGGAAAAGTACAGAGCAGAGAATATTACGGTCTCTATATCAAGTATTACATCGAGACAGAAGGACAGATCCTGAAGGTCATTGAGAAGAACGACGGTGTCAATATCTACGAGGAAGGACAGGAACTTAATGTCCTGCTGGATCCGAGGGATATCATGTCTTATCCCGCATGCGAAGCCTCTGACGAAGCTGCAAAATAACGGGAAAGGGGTGATTCTATGAATACGCGTGCTGAGAAACGCATGAAGACAGAATGGATCCTCCGCATTCTCGGAATCGGATTCTTCTGCTATCTGTTCTTTGGTTTTATGCTGATCCCGTGCCTCAATACTCTGACCAGCATTTTTACTGCGAAAAATGCAGCCGGCGAGACTGACCCTCTTGCTGTTATCCGCTTTTTCTTCGCGGGCAGCATGGGAAAATACGTCTGGAACTCTCTGCGTCTGGCGATCTGCCTCGTTATCACGGTCAACGTGGTCGGCGTCTCCATCGTCCTGCTGACAGAGTATTTTGATATCAAGGGTGCCAATATTCTTCGTGCCGGCTATATGACCACACTGATTTATTCCGGTGTGGCACTGGTTACAGGCTACCTGTTCCTGTATGCGCCGGACGGCATTCTGACATCTGCGCTGACCAATGCATTCCCGGGCTTCCGGAAGAACTGGTTCACAGGCTTTAATGCAGTTCTGTTTACGATGACATTTGCCTGCACCAGCAATCATGCGCTGTTCCTGCGCAACGCCATCCGCGGCATCGATTACAACACGGTTGAGGCAGCACGGAATATGGGCGCAAAGCCGTTTTACGTTCTGCGCAAGGTTGTCTTCCCGACCCTGATTCCGACGATGTTCTCTCTGACGGTTATGACCTTTATTACCGGTCTTTGCGCTATGTCTGCACCGACCCTCCTGGGTTTTGACTCGATCAATCCGGAAATCGTCCGACTGGCCGGTTCTTCCTCTGCGGATGAAGCATTCCCGCAGGCAAGAGCAGCGCTGCTCTCGATCATTCTGGCAATGTTCACCATCGTTCTGCTGACAACACTTTCCGCCTACGAGCGCAAGGGACATTACCTCTCTGTCAGCAAGACAAAGGCAAAGCTGCAGAAACAAAAGATCAATAATCCGGTGGCAAATGTACTTGCCCACATTTACGCTTATGTGCTGTTCGTCATCTACATGACACCGGTTGTTATGATCGTGATTTTCTCTTTCCAGACTTATACGGCAATCCGCAATAAGACGCTGGACCTCAGGAACTGGACGATCGTCAACTATTTCGGCAAACAGGATTATTCCTTCCTGACAAATCGCGGCAAGTATAAGGTTCGCCCGGGTTCCATCTCCGGTGTATTCTCCAATGAGGCAACACTCGGAGGCATCCGCTTAAGCTTTATCCTCTCGGCGCTGGCAGCCGCTCTGGCGTGCATCATCGTCGTGATTGCCTGCAATTATATCTTCAAACACAGAAAGCAGAAGAGCGGCGTCGTACTGGAATATGCATTGCTGTTCCCGTGGCTGCTGCCGACGATTCTGATCTGCTATTCCTACAGAACCTTCTTCAATTCGAATGTATGGTACGTCGGCAATGCGAACCTCTACTATGCACAGAACGTTCGGATTCTGATTGTCCTTGCCTACACGGTCACGAAGCTTCCGTTCTCGCTCCGTATGATCAAGGCAGCCTATTATTCAATTGATGAGGAACTGGAGGATGCAGCAAGAAACCTCGGTTCATCGGGCCTGCGCACCTTCTTCAGGGTCAAGCTTCCGATCATCCTGCCGAGCGTACTTGCAGTATTCGCGCTGAATTTCAACGCACTCTTTACCGAGTACGATATGTCTGCCACCTTCGCAAGCTCCTACGGCACCACCTATGCCATGATCATTCAGGCCATGACAAGGGACGAAGGTCTGCAGGGCTACAACATCAATGCGAGCGGCCGCCGCTGCGCATCAACAGTCTTCATCATGCTGGTATCGGGCCTGATTCTTTATCTTGTATACGGAGTCGGTGCCAGAGACCTGGAGGAGAGACTGGAACGGAAGAAGAAGCGCAAAGAGAGATGGCAGAAGCTGTTTCATAAGAAAAAAACTGCAGAAGAG
>JAUNAG010000072.1 GCA_030527685.1 Lachnospiraceae bacterium
TTACTGGAGATTCAGGCATTTCTTACCCACAGTGATGCCTGAAGAGCCAAAAATAATCTGTATATAAAAATAAGCAGATGAACGCATAGCGTCTGTCTGCTTATTTTGCTATACTGAATAAAGTTGAAAAAAGGTAAAAAGAGGGAAAGAAAGGAAGCTCGGAATTATGTATGAAAGAGCGTCGCGTGTGCGCTATTCAGAGGTTGACGGCACAGGCCATATGACACTTTCGGCTCTTCTGATGCGAATGGAGGACACCTGCGTTTTTCATCTGGATGCACTGGGAGAAGGACCGAAGGAGCTTTCGGAGGAGCAGAGAGCCTGGCTGATTACGTCCTGGCAGGTTGTACTTCACCGGATGCCGGAATTCGGCTGCAGAACTGTTACGAGAACCTGGGGATATCGCATCCATGCATTTGAAGGAGACAGAAATTTCGAGGTGACCGATGAGGACGGAGAGCTGTTCGCAGAAGCCAACTCACGCTGGGTCTATTATGACATGGCGGCACAGAAGCCGATCCGTGTACCGAAGGATCGGGCAGAGGCCATGAGAAGCGGAGAGCAGAATCCGAGACTGACAGCTCCGCGCAGAATCGAGCTTCCGGATCAGGAGGCAGAAGAAAAGAAACATATCATTATCGGTGAACAGCACATCGATACAAACCAGCACGTGAATAACCTGCAGTACATTCGTATGGCAATGAAATACCTGCCGGAAGGCTATCCGATTCATGAGCTGAGAGTGGAATATATCCGTCAGTGTCTGCTCGGAGATGAGGTGATTCCGCTGATCTGGCAGACCGAAGAAGCATTTTATGTTTCTCTGACAAATATGGCCGGTTCACCGTGCGCAATCATACAGTTTATGATATGATACCAAAAAGTTCCGCGATGCGGCGGAGCCTGCCCATGCCTGCATGGGAGCAGGCTTCGACATAGCGCAATCGAACTTTTTGGTGAAAAACAGAGAACGCGAATTCGCGATGCGAATGTATGCGCGATTGCGGGAATTCTGTGGTATTAATTTGACAAGATTACGGTGACATATGATAGAAATAGGAAAATATCAGGAACTAACAGTTGTAAATAAAAGGGATCACGGCATCTATCTGGCGGAATCCGCCGATGCAGATATGAGCAGCCGTGTGCTTCTTCCGACAAAGCAGATTCCGGAAGGCACACAGCCGGGTGACCGGATCCGTGTATTTGTATATCGTGACTCCAACGACCGTCTGATTGCCACGACGGCAAAGCCGCTTCTGGCGCTTCATGAGGTGGCAGTTTTGGAGGTTGCGGAGACAACACCGATCGGCGCGTTCCTGTCATGGGGACTGGAGAAGGATCTGCTCCTTCCGTTCCATGAGCAGACAAGAAGAGTGGCAGCGGGTGAGCGCGTGCTGGCAGCTCTTTATGAGGACAAGAGCGGACGCCTTGCGGCGACCATGAAGATCTATCCGTACCTCAGAACAGATTCACCTTATCATACAGGTGACAGCGTGACCGGAACAGTCTACCAGCTGACAGACAGCTTCGGTGTCTTTGTTGCAGTTGACGGCATCTTCTCCGGTCTGATTCCGAAGAAAGAGGCACAGGGCCGCTTTACACCGGGTGATGAGCTGAAGCTTCGTGTGACACGTGTCCGCGAGGACGGAAAGCTGGATCTTTCACCGCACGAGAAGGTCTATCTGCAGATGGATATCGATGCCGAGGCAGTGCTGGCCTGCATCCGCGATGAATATCACGGAGAGCTTCCGTTCGATGACAAGGCAGATCCGGAGCGCATTAAAGAGGAGTTCGGTCTGTCCAAGGCTGCATTCAAGAGAGCAGTCGGACGACTTTATAAGGAACATAAGATTGTGATCGAGGGCGGCAGAATCCGCACGGTCTGAAGGGGAGTATCTGAAGAGGTATATACGGCAGCGGAAGGGCTGCCTTTTTGGAGGGAGATATGAATATGGAAATGATCAATGAAGTTGCCGCCAAATACGGCGCAATGCTTGCACAGCCGTCTCTTCTGCTGACAGGTGTGATTATCGGAACCGCAATTCTGGGACTGATATACTGCTTCTTCGGCTACAAGGTGATCCGCGGTCTTGCCGCACTGATCGGCTTTGCCGCAGGTGCATCAATCGGTCTGGTGGTTGTATCTGTCTATTCGTTTGAATTCCCGGTCAGTCTGATCATTCCGATTGCAGCAGGTCTTGTACTCGCACTGATTGCGTTCTTCCTGTATAAGCTCGGTGTGTTTGCTGCAGTATTTGCAGCTGCATTTTCCGTGACAATCTCTCTGCTGCAGAGCTATATCCGTCTGGATGACGAAATTGCTGCTCTGATTGCACTGGCAGCAGCTCTGGTCTGCGCAATTCTTTCGGTCATCTTCCTTCGTCCGGTTGTCATCATCCTGACAGCTCTGATCGGCGGAATGATGTTCGCAGATGAACTTTTTGAATATCTGATTCAGATTCGCTGGGACGCACAGATGGAGATGCTGATCCGACTCGGTGCAGGAATTGTTCTGGGTCTGATCGGTATGATCTTCCAGTTTGTGACGACCAGAAACAGGAAATAACAGAGGAAGAGAATGGCTTTTACACATCTTCACGTTCATACAGAGTTTTCACTGCTGGACGGCTCCAATAAGATTAAGGAGTATGTGTCCAGAGTGAAAGCGCTCGGGCAGACCGCAGCGGCGATTACCGATCACGGCGTCATGTACGGCTGCATCGATTTCTATAAGGCGGCGAAGGCGGAGGGAATCAAGCCGATTCTGGGCTGTGAGGTATATGTCTCACCCGGAAGCCGGTTTGACAGGGACTACTCCACTTCGGACGACCGCTACTATCACCTTGTTTTACTTGCTGAGAATAATGTCGGCTACAGCAATCTGATCAAGATTGTGTCAGCCGGATTTACGGAGGGCTTCTATTATCGGCCGCGAGTCGATAAAGAGGTGCTCCGTACTTATCATGAGGGGATTATTGCGCTCTCTGCCTGCCTGGCAGGTGAGGTGCCGCGTCATATTTCGGCTTCGGACTATGAAGGGGCAAAGCGCTGTGCACTGGAATACCGTGATATCTTCGGAGAGGACAATTATTTCCTGGAGCTGCAGGATCACGGCATTCCGGAGCAGAAGCACGTCAATCAGCTGCTGATCCGCATGCATGAAGAGACCGGAATTCCGCTTGTCTGCACGAATGACGTGCATTACACGTATAAAGAGGATGCGGAATCGCATGATATTCTGCTCTGCATTCAGACGCAGAAAAAAGTCACGGATGAGGACCGCATGCGCTATGAAGGCGGTCAGTATTACGTGAAATCCGAGGAGGAGATGAGCCGTCTCTTCGGCTATATTCCGGAGGCGATCGAGAATACGCAGAAGATCGCAGACCGCTGTGATGTGAATATCGTATTCGGAGAGAGAAAGATTCCGGAATACGATGTGCCGGACGGAAAGACCTCCTGGGAATATCTGCAGGAGCTCTGTGAGGAAGGCATGCAGCGAAACTACGGTGCGGCCTACAGAACGGAGCGTCCGGAGCTGGTCGACCGCCTGCAGTATGAGCTGGAGACGATTCGCAGCATGGGCTTCGTGGACTATTTCCTGATTGTCTGGGACTATGTTCACTATGCCAAAAATCACGGCATCATTGTCGGACCGGGACGAGGATCGGCGGCCGGTTCGATTGTATCCTATGCGCTCGGCATCACCGAGCTGGATCCGATCCGCTATAATCTGCTGTTTGAGCGCTTCCTGAACCCGGAGCGTGTGTCCATGCCCGATATCGACGTGGACTTCTGCTTCGAGAGACGTCAGGAAGTCATTGATTATGTCGTAGAGAAATACAAGCGCGACCGCGTGGTGCAGATTGTCACTTTCGGTACGATGGCGGCAAGAGCCGTCATCCGCGATGTCGGCCGTGCGCTGGATCTTCCGTACAGTGAATGTGACCGGATTTCGAAGATGGTTCCGCGGGAACTGAACATCACGCTGAAAAAGGCGCTGGAGATGAATCCGGATCTGCGGAAGGAATACCAGGAAAATGAGAGTGTTCACTATCTGATTGATATGGCGATGCGCCTGGAGGGTCTGCCGCGCAACACTTCCATGCATGCTGCGGGCGTCGTGATTTCAGGAAAGCCGGTCGTGGAATATGTGCCGCTTTCCAGAGCACAGGACGGTTCCATCACAACGCAGTATACGATGACAACGCTGGAGGAGCTGGGACTTCTGAAGATGGACTTCCTGGGTCTGCGCACACTGACCGTCATCCAGAATGCAGTCCGCCTGATCAACGAGCATGCGGAGCACAAGCTGGATCTCTCAAAAATCGATGACAGCGATGAGCAGGTCATGGATATGATCGGACGCGGAAAGTGCGAAGGCGTCTTCCAGCTGGAAAGTGCAGGCATGAAGTCTTTCATGAAGGAGCTCAAACCCCATTCGATGGAAGACATCATCGCGGGAATTGCCCTGTACCGCCCGGGCCCGATGGATTTCATCCCTCGCTATATCAAGGGCAAGAACCATCCGGAATCCGTTACTTATGAGACACCGCTGATTGAGCCGATTCTCAATACGACCTACGGCTGTATTGTCTATCAGGAGCAGGTCATGCAGATCGTGCGTGATCTGGGCGGATACAGCATGGGACGTTCCGATCTGGTCCGCCGTGCGATGTCCAAGAAAAAGGAATCCGTCATGGCGCAGGAGCGGAAGAACTTCATCTACGGCAATGCGGAGGAGCACGTGCCGGGCTGTCTGTCCAAACACATTCCGGAGGCCGTTGCGAACCACATCTTCGACGAGATGACGGATTTCGCGAAGTATGCATTCAATAAGTCGCATGCGGCAGCTTATGCAATCGTGTCCTACCAGACCGCTTATCTGAAGCACTATTATCCGGTGGAATATATGGCCGCGCTTCTGACATCAGTCATTGATAATCCGGATAAATGCTCGGAATATCTGTTATATGCCCGGTCTGTCGGCATCCGCATCCTGCCTCCGTCTGTCAACAGCGGAGAGGGAAGATTTACGGCGGAAAACGGCGCGATTCGCTGCGGTATGTATTCGATCAAGTCGGTCGGAAGACAGTTCATCGACAATATTATCGAGGAACGAAAAAGAGAACCGTACAGTTCAGTCAAGGATTTCATCACCAGAATCGCAGGCAGAGACGGCAACAGACGTGCCATCGAGAACCTGATCAAGGCCGGCGCGCTGGACTGCTTCGAGGGAACAAGAAAGCAGCTGCTGATGGTCAGCCCGTATCTGCTGGACCAGGCAGTACGCGAGAGAAAGGAATCCATGCCGGGACAGATGTCGATCTTTGACATGATGCCGGCAGCAGAGAAGAAGCGCTATGAGCTGCAGCTCCCCGATGTAGGAGAGTTCAGTAAGGAAATGCGTCTGGCTTACGAAAAGGAAGTGCTCGGTATCTATCTCAGCGGTCATCCGCTGGAGGAATACGGTGATCTTCTGGCAGCCAGAGTCACCGCCGTATCTTCGGATTTCCTTCCTGATGAAGAAACGGGACTGTCACGCGTCGGCGGAGATGAGAGAGTCACAATCGGCGGCATGATCACCGAAAAGACGATTAAATATACGAAGAACAACAAGGTCATGGCCTTTATTACGCTGGAGGATACAGTCGGAACGGTGGAGGTTCTGATCTTCCCGAGCACCTACGATCGCTGTCGGATGCTGCTGGAGGAGGACAGAAAGGTCTTTATCGACGGCCGTGTTTCGGCAGAGGATGATAAGGCGAGCAAGCTGATCTGTGAGCGCATGTATCCGTTTGAAGAGGTTCCGCGTGAACTGTGGATTGCATTTGACAGCAAAGAGACGTTTATGAATGCGGAACAGGAGCTGACGGGGCTGCTGGATGAATCGGAGGGAATCGATGAGGTCATGGTCTTCCTTCGTGATACCAGGCAGTACAGAAAGCTTGCGGGAGCCGGCTCGGGAAGAGACGGCATTCTGATTACGCCGGAGACGAAGGCGCTGTTTGCTTCTATGTACGGAGAACAGAATGTTACCGTGAGAGTGAAGCGCCCGCAGGTGCCGGGAAGAGCCGGCATGCGCTGAAAAGAAAAAGCCGTGCAGAACGGCAGCCGAAGTACCGGCAGAATGAACAGATGTGAAAAGGATTTCACATTAAACCGCTGTTTTTGGCCTGTAAGACTTCACAAAACAGAGGTCATGTCTTAAAATGAAGGATAACCATTGAGTGAACAGCGGTTTTTGTGATGGGAGAACCATGGGATAAAACCGTGATGCTCCATTAAAGGAGGAAAAAAGCATGAGCAGTGCTACTAAGGAGATCAAAACGATCGGCGTCCTGACGAGCGGCGGCGATGCACCGGGTATGAATGCCGCAATCCGTGCCGTTGTCAGACGCGCACTCGGCAAAGGTCTGAAGGTATACGGAATCTACAGAGGCTATGACGGTCTGATGGAAGAGGATCTGAAGGAACTGTCAGCACAGGATGTTTCCGATACAATCCAGAAGGGCGGTACTGTTCTGTATACGGCGAGATGTGCGGAGATGCGTACGCCGGAAGGACAGAAGCGCGCAGCAGAGACCTGCCGCAAGTACGGCATTGAAGGCCTGGTTGTTATCGGCGGCGACGGCTCCTACAGAGGCGCACAGGTGCTGGCTCATCAGGGCATCAATGTTGTCGGTATTCCGGGAACAATCGACCTTGATATCTCCTGCACAGAGTATACAATCGGCTTCGATACATCTGTTAACACAGCAATGGAAGCGATTGATAAGGTCAGAGATACATCTACATCTCATGAGAGATGCTCCATCATCGAAGTCATGGGCAGAAATGCCGGCTATCTCGCACTGTGGTGCGGTATTGCCAACGGTGCAGAGGATATTCTGCTTCCGGAGAACTATGACTATGATGAGCAGCGCATCATCGATAACATCATCGATTCCAGACGCCGCGGAAAGAAGCATCATATCATCATCAATGCTGAGGGTGTCGGACATTCCGCATCCATGGCAAGACGTATTGAGGCAGCGACAGGCATGGAAACACGTGCTACGATTCTGGGCCACATGCAGCGAGGCGGCAGCCCGACTGCCAAGGACAGAGTGTATGCGTCCATCATGGGCTGCATGGCAGTCGACCTTCTGATCGCAGGCAAGTCCGAGCGTGTGGTCGGCTACAAGAACGGCAAGTTCCAGGACTTCGATATCGACGAGGCTCTGGCAATGGTAAAGGGCATCGATCCGTACCAGTACGAGATCGCTACTGCCATGTCCGGCGGCTATTCCAAGACGTCCGGAGCAAAGGCGCTGAACGACGAAACGCTTTAAATTCAGGGTATTAAAAGACAGAGATGTTATCATTTAAGGATATCAAATTTCTGCTGAAGAACAAAAAGGCCCGCGATACGCAGGGCCTTTTTGTCGCAGAAGGACGAAAACTGTTTCTGGAGGCACCGAAGGAGGATGTCGAGCAGGTCCTGATGTCAAAGACCTTTGCCGGCATGCATCCGGAGTACATCGGCATGCTGAAGGAACATACGGATGTCATCGCGGATATAGAAGATGCACGTTTTGCATCACTGACGGATACGAAGACACCGCAGGGAATCCTGACGGTCATTCGTAAGCCGCATTTTGATCTGCAGCAGACACTGGCCGGTTCATGCCCGCTGATTATGATCCTGGAGGATCTGCAGGATCCGGGAAATGTCGGTACAATCTTAAGGACAGCGGAGGCAGCCGGTGTCACGGCCGTCTTCCTGACGGAGAACTGCGCGGATCTTTACAGCCCGAAGGCGACAAGAGCCACGATGGGTTCGATCTATCGCGTGCCGCACTTCCATGTGTCCAATGCACCGGAGCTGATTGAGTGGCTGCAGGAGCAGTGCGGTGTCACCTCCTATGCGGCACATCTGCGGGGCACACGTTCCTATACAGACTGCACCTATCGCAAGGGAAGTGCATTTGTCATAGGAAATGAAGGAAACGGCATTACAGATGCTGCTGCGGAGGCCTGCGGAGAGCTGATCCGGATCCCGATGATGGGACAGGTGGAGTCGCTGAATGCGGCAATGGCAGCAGGTGTGCTGATGTTCGAGGCGCAGAGACAGAGAAGAGCGCTTTGAAATAAGGGAACTGCAGTCTTTACGGACTGTGGCTATATAGAGAGACAAAAGGTCAGATTGAAAAAAGAGGAGAAATAATGATGGAAAAAATGCAGAGCCTGATCGGACGCAGCTTTCTGACACTGAAGGACTTTACACCGGAAGAAATCCGCTACTTCCTGGATCTCGCAGCAGATCTGAAGGCAAAGAAGAAGCAGGGAATCTTCGGAAACTCTCTGGCACACAAAAACATCGCGCTGATTTTTGAGAAGCCGTCAACACGTACACGCTGCGCATTCACAGTCGGCTGTGTTGATGAAGGCGGTCATCCGGAATATCTCGGCATCAATGATATTCAGCTTGGCGGCAAGGAAAGCGTAGAAGATACAGCACGCGTACTCGGACGTCTCTTTGACGGCATCGAGTTCCGCGGCTTCAAGCATAAGACAGTAGAAGATCTGGCAGCTTATGCAGGTGTTCCGGTATGGAACGGTCTGACAGATGATTTCCATCCGACACAGATTCTGGCAGACTTCCTGACAATCGAGGAGCATTTCGGTGACCTGAAGGGCCGCAAGATGTGCTTCCTGGGTGACGGCCGCAACAACATGGCAAACAGCTTCCTGGTAGGCTGCGGCAAGATGGGTGTTCACCTGTCTGTCATCGCACCGAAGGAACTGTGGCCGGAGGAAGAGCTGGTTGCACAGGCACGCGAATATGCGAAGGAATCAGGCGCTGTCATTGAGATCACAGAGTCACTCGATGCAGTAAAGGATGCAGATGTTCTCTATACAGATGTCTGGGCTTCCATGGGTGAGGAAGCAAAGACAGCAGAACGCGTCAAGCTGCTGACTCCGTATCAGGTCAATGCAGATCTGATGAAGAAGACAGGCCGTGAGGATACTATCTTCATGCACTGCCTGCCGGCTATCAAGGGCAAGGAAGTAACAGAGGAAGTATTCGAATCAGCTGCTTCTGTCGTCTTCGATGAGGCTGAGAACCGTATGCATACGATCAAGGCTGTCATGGTAGCAACACTCGGAGAATAAGGATTCATGCAGGAAGAGCTGAAGGCACTTCTTCAGGAGACGGGGGCAGACCGCTTTTTCCGCCTTCAGTATGAGGAATGTGTCGATTCCACCAATGAAGTGATCAAAAGAGCTGCGGCAAAAGGGGAGCCGGAAGGCTTCCTTTCCGTCGCAGAGGAGCAGACGGCAGGAAAAGGCCGGAGCGGCAGAACATGGATCAGTCCGAAGGCCGGTGCGGTTTATTTCTCTTTTCTGCTGCGGCCGGAGCAGCCGCCGCAGAACGCTGCTTCGCTGACACTGGCAGCGGGCTTAAGCGTGGCACAGGCCGTCCGGGAACAGACGGGTCTTGATGCAATGATCAAATGGCCGAATGATATCGTCATCGGTCACCGGAAGATCTGCGGCATCCTGACGGAGGCCGGAGCACACGCCGGAAAGATCGACTATCTCGCAGTCGGCATCGGCATCAATGTGAATAATGAAGCATTTGATCCGAGCATTGCGGAGAAGGCCACTTCACTTTTCATTGAGAACAAAGGCACAGAGGTATCGGCAGCTGCAGTTGTTGCCGGAAGTCTGGTGCATTTTCAGAAGAATTATGAGATCTTCCGGCAGTCAGGCGATTTAAGCGGACTGATGGAGGCATACAATGCACTTCTGGTGAGCAGGGACAGAGAGGTCAGGATCGAGGATCCGGCCGGAGCCTATGAGGCGGTGTCCCGCAGAATCGATGCGAACGGCCGTCTTCTGGTTGAACGGAGAGACGGAACAAAAAGTTGGATCGATGCCGGGGAGGTTTCCGTGAGAGGCCTGCTCGGTTATATATGAAGATAGCAGCCGCCTGCAAGCCGGGCGGCTGATTATTTGTTTAAAAGTCCCGCAATGCTGCCATGAAGGAATCAGGACTGCGAACGGCTGCTTTGCGTCAGACAGGAGAGGTATGGAGAATCGTAAGAAATATCAGATCGGAAATGTTGTGCTGGACAGTCCCCTCGTGCTGGGACCGATGGCCGGTGTGACAGACGGTCCGTTCCGGAGAATCTGCCGGGAATACGGCGCAGCGCTGGTTTCAACAGAGATGGTCAGTGCCAATGCCGTAAAATACGGAAATAAGAAGACATTTGAGCTGATTGACATCCTTCCGGAGGAACATCCGGTTTCCATGCAGATTTTCGGTCCGGATCCGGAGACCATGGCAGAAGCAATCGAAAAGCTGGCTGCATTTCCCTATGATATTCTGGACATCAATATGGGCTGTCCGATGCCGAAGATCGTCAATAACCGGGAAGGATCGGCACTGATGCGGGATCCGGAGCGGGCGGAGGCCATCGTGCGTGCCTGCGTGAAGATTTCGGACCGGCCGGTGACCGTGAAGATGCGTGCCGGTTTTAATGAAAAGGAAATCAATGCGGTGGAGCTTGCAAAGAGATGTGAGCAGGCAGGAGTTGCGGCGATTGCGGTACATGGCAGAACCAGAGAGCAGTATTATTCCGGCGAGGCGGACTGGGATATCATCCGGAGAGTGAAGGAAGCGGTATCTGTGCCGGTCATCGGAAACGGAGATGTGACAACACCGGAGAGAGCGGCCGCCATGATGAGGGAGACCGGATGTGATATGGTCATGATTGCCCGCGGAGCAAGGGGCAACCCCTGGCTCTTCCGCGATACGCTGGAATATCTGAACAGAACCGGCGGAGAGGACGGAGCTGAGGCAGGCACCGGCAGCAATGAAGAGACAGCCGGTCCCGGTCAGCAGGAGAAAAACATATGCCGTCTTCCGCAGAATTATGCGTCCTCCAGAACGATGGAGGAGGTCTATCACCTGATGCTGCGCCATGTGGAGATGCAGCTGAAGGAGAAGGGAACGCACATCGGACTCTGCCAGATGAGAAAGCATATTGCCTGGTATACGGCCGGTTTCCCTGATTCCGCAAAGGTACGCGCCGAGATCAACGGTGCGGAGACGGAGGAAAGCCTTCGCGAGATTCTGGCAGCCTGGGCCGGATGCTGAAAAAGGTGAGAGAAAGGTCAAAATGTGCTGAAGAAGGGCGAAGGATTGTTCTTGACAAGCATTTTTGATATCACCTATAATAATGTGCATTGGCGTGACGATAGTATTTCTATTCGTCACGCAATTATTATACCTGAGGATGACTGAAGAAATACGGCTGACGATAAGTGAGCCGGATTTTGAATGATCTTTTTAAAAAGCTTTACGGAGGGATGATCCATGGCAGAAACAGCAAAAAAGAATATTATGACCCGTGCCGGTCTGAAGAAGCTTGAGGACGAGCTCAACGACCTGAAAGTAAATAAAAGAAGCGAGATCTCCAAGAAGATCGGTGAAGCAAGAGAGCAGGGCGATCTTTCCGAGAACGCTGAGTACGATGCAGCAAAGGATGAGCAGCGTGACATCGAAGCCAGAATCGAGGAGATCGAGGAGATTCTGAAGCACGCTGAAGTTATTGACGAGGAAGAGGCTAACACCGATACTGTCAATATCGGCTGCAAGGTCACTGTATACGACTTCGAATTCGATGAGGAGCTTGATTTCAGCCTTGTCGGTTCTACAGAAGCTAATTCCATGATGGGCAAGATCTCCAATGAATCACCGGTCGGCATGGCTCTGATCGGCCAGAGCGTCGGTGATATCGTTGAGGTTGAGCTCGGTGATGAAGTCAGCAAGTACAAGATTCTTAACATTCAGAGAAACGCCTGAGGAAAAGAGGGATTAATATGCCGGGTAAGATGCAGGATAACAGTAAGCCGCAGGATATGAACCAGCTTCGCAAGGTCCGCCGTGAAAAGCTGCAGGAACTGGTGAATGCCGGTGAGAATCCATATGAAATCGTAACCTATGATCAGTCTGCTCACAGCACCCAGATCAAGGACAACTATGCGGAATTTGACGGAAAAGAGGTCTCTATTGCAGGACGTCTGATGTCCAAGCGTGTCATGGGCAAGGCCAGCTTCGGCCATGTACAGGACCGCGACGGCCAGATTCAGATCTATGTTTCCCGCGACGACCTTGGTGAAGAGGAGTATAAGAAGTTCAAGCGCCTTGATGTCGGCGATATTGTCGGCGTAAAGGGTCTGGTTTTCACAACCAAGATGGGCGAGATCTCCATTCATACAAAGTCTGTGACTCTTCTGTCCAAGTCCCTGCAGATCCTTCCGGAGAAGTTCCACGGTCTGACCGATACAGATATCCGTTATCGCCAGCGTTACGTGGATCTGATCATGAACCCGGAAGTAAAGGATACATTTATCAAGAGAAGTAAGATCATCAGCGCAATCAGACGTTATCTTGATGCCCGTGAGTTCATGGAAGTCGAGACACCGATGCTGGTGGAAAATGCAGGCGGCGCATCTGCACGTCCGTTTGTTACACACTTCAACGCACTGGATGAGGATAAGAAGCTCCGCATCTCTCTGGAGCTGTATCTGAAGAGACTGATTGTCGGCGGACTTGAGAGAGTCTACGAGATCGGCCGCGTATTCCGCAACGAAGGTCTTGATATCAAGCACAATCCGGAATTCACCCTGATGGAGCTTTATCAGGCTTATACAGACTATAACGGCATGATGGATCTGACCGAGGATATGTACCGCACAGTGGCACAGGAGGTTCTCGGCACTACAACACTGAACTACAAGGGTGTTGAGATGGATCTCGGCAAGCCGTTTGCACGCATGACCATGACAGAGGCTGTCAAGCAGTACAGCGGTGTTGACTTCGACCAGATTCATACGGTTGAAGAGGCACGTGCGATTGCAAAGGAGAAGAATGTCGATTTCGAGGAGCGTCATCAGGTCGGTGACATCCTGAACCTCTTCTTCGACGAGTTCGTTGAGGATAATCTGATCCAGCCGACATTTATCATGGGTCATCCGATTGAAATCAGCCCGCTGACAAAGAAGGATCCGGAGAATCCGGGCAAGGTTCTTCGTTTCGAGATGTACATGAACGGCTGGGAGATGTGCAACGCTTACTCCGAGCTGAACGATCCGATCGATCAGCGTGAGCGCTTCAAGGCACAGGAAGCCGCACTGGCAGCCGGTGACGAGGAAGCCAATACAACAGATGAGGATTTCTTAAATGCTCTGGAAATCGGTATGCCGCCGACAGGTGGTATCGGTTACGGCATCGACCGAATGGTCATGCTGTTCACAGGTGCTGAAGCAATCCGTGACGTTCTTCTGTTCCCGACGATGAAGACAGTCGGCGGCGCAAAGAAGGACACAGCTGCTGCAAAGACACAGGAAGCTGCTCCGGCAGTTGAGGAGAAGATCGACTTCTCCAAGGTCAAGATCGAGCCGCTCTTCGAGGAGGCTGTTGATTTCGAGACCTTCAGCAAGTCTGATTTCCGTGCCGTAAAGGTCAAGGCCTGCGAGGCAGTAAAGAAGTCCAAGAAGCTTCTGCAGTTCACTCTGGACGACGGTACAGGCACAGACCGCACCATTCTCTCCGGAATTCACGCATTCTATGAGCCGGAAGAACTGGTTGGCAAGACACTGATTGCCATTACAAACCTTCCGCCGCGTGCCATGATGGGCATCGAGTCCTGCGGCATGCTGCTGAGCGCTGTTCATGAGGAAGAGGGCGAAGAGAAGCTTCACCTTCTGATGGTGGACAACCACATCCCGG
>JAUNAG010000073.1 GCA_030527685.1 Lachnospiraceae bacterium
CAAGCGGTAAGGCACGGGTCTGCAAAACCCTTACCCCCGGTTCGATTCCGGGTGTCGCCTCTTTAAGGAGATCGTTTAGACGATCTCCTTTTTTTTGTCCTCATATTCTCCTATTTTTACTTTAGTAAAAATCACCGAAACTATATAATGAAACTATCAATTGTTCGTGATTTTACATAAAGGAGGAAGGGGCTATGTTTATTTACGTGGATGCATCTGCAAAGCGTGACGGGGACGGCAGCAAGAAGCGTCCGTTTAAGCAGATTAACAGTGCGGCGAAAATTGCCAACCCGGGGGACGTGGTTGAAGTGGCACCGGGAACTTACCGCGAGTACGTGAATCCACTTCAGGCAGGTCATGAGGACGCGCGGATTGTCTATCGCAGCACGCAGCCGCTCGGAGCCGTGATTACAGGAGCGGAGGTGCTGAAGGGCTGGAAGCTTTATGAAGGAAACACCTGGACCGTGCGTGTAAAGAACAGTCTTTTCGGCAGCTACAATCCGTATACGACACTGGTTTACGGTGACTGGTATTTTGCAAAGGCGGATAAGCATACCGGCTGTGTATATCTCAATGATGAAGCAATGTATGAGGCTTCGACGATGGAGGAGTGTCTGAAGGGTGAGGTTTATCCGTACAGCTGGGTTCCGGAGAAATCTATTTACAAGTGGTATACAGAGCAGGATCCGGAAACGGATGAGACTGTCTTCTATGCGAATTTTCAGGGTATGGATCCCAATGCGGAGAACGTAGAATTCAATGTGCGCAGAGAATGCTTCTTCCCGGCAGAAACCGGCCGGAATTATATTACAGTATCGGGATTTAAAATCTGCAAGGCAGCAACTACCTGGGCACCACCTGCCGCTTTTCAGGACGGCATGATCGGCCCGCACTGGTCAAAGGGCTGGATTATTGAGGATTGTGAGATCTCTCACAGCAAATGTGCAGGCATCTCTCTCGGTAAATACCTGGATCCGGAGAATGATCATTTCTTCACCTATCACAGAGTGAAGAGTCCGACCCAGATGGAGCGCGATGCAGTCTGCCGCGGTCAGTTCCACGGCTGGCTGAAGGAAAAGGTCGGAAGTCACATCATCCGTAGCAATACGATTCATCATTGTGAGCAGGGCGGCATCATCGGCCGTATGGGCGGTGTATTCTCTGTCATCGAGGATAATCATATCCATCATATCAACAACATGATGGAACTCGGAGGCGCAGAAATCGCAGGCATCAAGATGCATGCGGCGATCGACGTGCTGATGCGGCGCAACCATGTGCATCACAGCACCATGGGTATCTGGTGCGACTGGGAGGCGCAGGGAACACGTATTACGCAGAACCTGCTGCACGACAATCAGAAGCCTGATTTTGCAGGAAAACTTGCCGGCAGCATGATGAGCATGGATCTTTTTGTAGAGGTAGGACATGGGCCGACTCTGATCGACAATAATATTCTGCTCTCGGATGTGTCTCTTCGTTTTGCCACACAGGGCGTGGCGATGGTGCACAATCTGATCTGCGGAGCTCTTACCTGTGTCGGCGACGGTACGGGCTGGCGCTATACCCCGTATCATATGCCGCATCGCACAGAGGTGATGGGATTTATGACCATCCTTCACGGCGATGATCGTTTTTACAATAATATCTTTGTTCAGAAATATCCTTCCGAACCGATCAGAACGCGCCGTGATTCCACCGACGAATACGACGAGGAGAACAGGGAAGTCGGTACTTTCATGTTTGAGGATTATCCGACCTATGAGGAGTGGATTAAACGCTTCGGTTTCGATAAGCCGGCTGATATGATGGCCTGCGAGCCGGCTCATTTCGATCACCTGCCTATCTGGTCTGAAGGAAATGTGTATCTGGCAGGAGCGAAGGCCAGCCGTCATGAAAAGGCCGGTCTGGTGAAAGAAGGCGAGGTAAAAGTGGAGCTGCGTGAGAAGGACGGCTCATTTGTACTGGATACGAATATTTATGAGCTCATCGGTGAATTCCGCGATCGCATGATCCATACGGATCTACTTGGGGCTGCATTTGAACCGAATCAGAAGTTTGAAAGTGCAGACGGCACACCGATTACCTTTGATACAGATTATTTCGGTGACCACAGAGATGCAGATGTAATGCCGGGACCGTTTGCCGGTGCAGATGCTGTCGGGAAAGAATTGCTCTGACAACTGCCAAAACAGCAGACAGCAATAATAAACCGGGAGGAGTGAGATCATGCGGCAATATTTACTGCAGATGAAATTAAAGAAGAGACTGCAGCTGCTTTATATCATCTGCATCTTATTGCCGCTGTTTCTGACAGACGCTATTGTGCTTGGAATTCTGGTAAGGCAGGAAAATGCAGCTGCAGGACATGAGCGGCAGAGCACGGTTTCTTCGATTGCCTACTCGATTACAAGAGCCTTTGAGGGAGCAGCTTCCACGGCCAATCAGGTCTATCTGGACCGGCAGCTGGAGGAGTTTCTGACGAAGGATTACGAAGAGCCGTATGACTACTATGAGGCCTACATCGGAATCATGAAGCATTCCTATCTCGAAAAGATGGAGAACTTTGCGATCCAGAATGTGACGATTTATGTGGATAACGACACGGTCATCAACGGAGGCAGGTTTGCTTCGCTGGATATGGAGCGATCACGCGAGTGGTACCTGGCTTATAAGGATACGGAGCGGGACATGGCACCGCTGTTTCTTTATGAAAGTGCGGGACGCACGTCGATCGAAGCACAGCGGAAGATCATGCTGGTGAAAAAGCTGAACCGCTATCACAGCCAGGAAAAGGAGATGCTGGTCAAGCTGGAACTGGATTACAACCGCCTGGTTCGCGATGTCCAGAGTATCAACGCCAATATTCCGGTGTACGTCTGCAGCGGAGATGACGTGATTCTCACAAATCAGAGCAGTAAAGCACAGGGAAAGCCCTTCGAAAAGTTTGCATTTGCCGATCGGACCGGTTATCAGGAAACAATCAATCTCTACGGCACGGAGCTGACGGCCTATGCGCTGAAAGGAGATAATTTCCTGCAGAAGATGCTGCAGGATCACGGCATTCTCTTTGCACTGCTGATTCTTCTCAATATCGGTCTGCCCTATGTGATGGTGAAGCAGATCGAGCATTCCGTTACCGGTCGTATCGCGGCTCTGGAGGCGATCATTCAGAGTAATGAGACGGAGGAACTGAGCCGGATTGATGAGGCGCAGATTATCGGAAATGACGAAATTTCCTCGCTCATGCACAGTTATAACCGCATGGTCGATACGAATGAGGAACTCCGGCAGACGCTGTATATCAACAGGATGAGGACGCAGGAGAATAAGATTGCGAAGCAGAAGGCGGAGCTTCTGGCCCTTTACTCCCAGATCAATCCGCATTTTCTGTTCAATGCGCTGGAGAGTATCCGCATGCACAGCGTGATCAGGCATGAAGACGAGACGGCCGATATGGTGGGTCGTCTGGCCGGTCTGCAGCGGCAGTATGTCAACTGGGGCGAGGACCGGATCCGGATCGGGGAGGAGATCGAGTTTATCACCTCCTATCTGGAACTGCAGAAATACCGCTTCGGAGACCGGATCAATTATACGATCGAGGTGGAGCCGTCCTGCGCGGATCTCATTATTCCAAAGCTGACGGTGGTTACATTTGTGGAAAATGCATGTGTCCACGGTCTGGAAGCGAAATCAGGCAAAGGCTGGGTCTTCATCCGGGTTTATGAGAAAGACGACAGTGTCTGCATTGAGGTGGAGGATACAGGCTGCGGCATGAGCAGGGAAGAGACAGAGGAGATCCTGAAAAAGATGTATGCCTCGAATCTGGAGATGCTGCTGCAGGGCGGCAGAGTGGGCATCTTGAATGCCTGCCTCAGGCTGAACCTGATGACGGAAGGACGGACAAAGTACAGTCTGGAGAGTGAAGAAGGAATCGGAACCATCATTCAGATTTATATTCCCGTAGAGAAGATACCTGAGCAGGAACTTCATGTGAGCACAGAAGAAGTGCGGGAAAAAAGCGAAAATCCGGTGTGAGCGCAGAAGAAGTGCGGGATAAGAGCAAAGTTCGAGTGAGAATGAAAGAAGCAAAGGACAGGAGTAATACGACAGCGAGGAAGCGCAATGATCAGAGTACTTTTGGTAGAGGATGAACCGTTTATTCTGCAGGGCCTGAAGGTACTGATTGACTGGAACCGGGAAGGTTTTGAGGTGGTGAAGGCGGCAGAGAACGGAAGAGAGGCGTACGAATATCTGCTGGATCATGAGGTGGATCTGATTCTGTCAGACATCAGAATGCCGGAGATGGACGGGTTGAGCCTGCTGGAAGCAATTCGCACGCAGGGAATTTCGGATGCCTATTTTGCTGTGCTGAGCGGCTACAATGACTTTTCCTATGCGCAGAAAGCGATGTCGTTTGACTGCATGAGCTATCTCTTAAAGCCGGTGGAGAAAGACAGCCTGCTCGAGCTGCTTCACAAGGTTTCCTCTGCCCTGGCGAAGGATGATCAGGAGGTGGCGAACCGCAGGGAGCTGGAACGTGTCTATCTGGAAAAGAGCATTCTGGCTGTGATCGGCGGAAAACATACGGAAGAACAGCTGCAGTATGTCAAAAATCATCTGCAGCTCTCAGAAGGTGTGCGCTATATATCACTGGAATTCGATGAGGCAGTGGAAGAGCTGGAGGAACTGTCCGCCAGAAAGCATCTGCATCAGATGCACACAATCTGCTGCGAGCTGTTAAAGGGAGATGCAGCCCATGCCGTTTCTGCCGTGTCCAGAGAGGAACATACGTATGACGAGGGACTGATCTTCTGCGATTATATGGCTGCCAATCAGGGCTGCAGCGAGGAAGAATTCTTTGTGAGGATGCAGAAGCACATTGAAGCCGAGTCAGGCAGGAAGGTCATCATGCTGGTCGGAAAGAGGGTGGATCAGATCGGTGCCTTATCCAAATCCTACGCGTCTGCCTGTATTCTGAAGTCGATTATCGGATTTCGTGAAAAAAAGAATGTCTATATCTATGAGAAGGAAGCACAGGTGGGAAAAACAGGGCTCGCAATCAGACAGCTGCTCTGTAAGGACAGCCTTGACCGGCTGATCCGGCTGATTGAACAGCATGAGAGCGAACAGATTCCTCCTGCGGTGGAGAACCTCTATCAGGAATTCCGCCGCACAGGAGGCGGACGAAAGGCTGTCGATCTGAACATCAATTATCTGCTGTTTCAGCTGATCCATCTTGCATCCCAGCAGGATGATGAAGTGGATCAGGAGGAGGTGCTGAGGAAGATCTCGGAGAGTACATTCGGGGACGGTGTGAGCCGCGGCAGCATTTACCATCTGACGAATTTCTGCTGTACATTCTCCGACTATCTGATGCAGCTGAGAAAGAATGCCTCCAGAGGCGTACTGGCTGAGATCGAGAAGGAGATCCGGACACATTATAACGAGAACATCTCCTTAAGTTCCTTAAGCAAAAAATATTATATGAACAGCTCCTATCTGGGGCAGATGTTTCACAAGCAGTACGGGCGGACATTTAAGGACTACCTGACGGCTTTCCGCATCGAAACGGCAGCGGGACTTCTGCTTTCGACGGATAAAAGAATCACCGTTATTGCTGAGGAGGTCGGTTATAAGGACAGCAATTATTTCATTCAGAAGTTTATCGAGCAGAAAGGATGCACGCCGTCCCGATATCGCAAAAACAGGTAGAATTTCTCACATATTTAATAGAGTTTCTCCGTGTTTTTTCATATAAAAACCACATACAATGGTAAATGTACAAAGAAGAAGCCCCAAAAAGCGAAATGACAGAACATCTGTGCAGTATAAGGGGTTATTTTCAAAAAGATCGGATGTATATGCATGATAGGAGGAGCTTATGAAAAAGAGACAGGCAACATCCCTGCTGTTGACAACCGTTCTGGCAGCTTCTGCATTTGTCGTCGGAGTTCAGGCCGATGAGTACAGCGAGGATCAGATCCACAACTGGACGTTCTTCGGCGCTATGCCGCAGCCGGAAATTAATGACGGCAATGATATCCAGGAGATTATTGCAAAGAAAATCGGTGCCAGAGTAAAAGAGACATGGCTGACCGGTCAGAGCGCAGAAGAAGCGGTCGGAACCATCATCGCATCAGGCGAATATCCGGACTTCATTGACGGCGGCGACGGCATGAAGCAGCTGTACGATGCGGATGCACTCATTGCATGGGACGACTATATTGATCAGTATCCGAACATTAAGGAACTGTATTCCGATGCAGAGTGGGACAAGTTCCGCCAGGATGACGGCCATATCTACTGGGCTAACGTCTTCCAGAACTCTTACGGCGAAAACCGCAGCACCACTCACAATGATGAGGCTTTCTGGATTCAGGTAAAGGTTCTGGAGTGGGGCGGTTATCCGAAGCTGCAGACACTGGATGATTATTATGACTTGCTGGAAAGATATGCAGAAGCCAATCCGACACTGGAGGACGGCACAGCCGTTATTCCGTACACCATGCTCTGCGAGGACTGGAGATATTTCTGTCTTGAAAATGCACCTGAATTCCTGGACGGTTATCCGAATGACGGCTCCGTTATCGTCGATACGGAAAAGCTGAAGATCGTGGACTACAACACGACACCGACAGCGAAGATGTATTTCTCCAAGCTGAACGAAGAGTATCAGAAGGGCATCATCGATAAGGAATTCGCAACACAGACTTATGACGAGTACATCGCAAAGCTTTCAACAGGCGCAGTACTCGGTATGTGCGATCAGTGGTGGGATTTCGCTTACACAATCAATGACGTATTCAAGACAACCGGTCTTGATCTGAAGGGCTGCAACTATGTACCGCTCGGCCTGACAGCTGAAGCAGGCATGGACAATATGTGGCACACCTACGCAGACACTCTGAACAATTCTTCAGGTCTGGCAATCACCACCAGCTGTGATGATGTAGACGCTGCATTTAAGTTTATCAATGATCTGCTGGATCAGGAAATCCATGATCTTCGCTTCTGGGGCGTCGAGGGAGTTGACTATCTGGTCGATGAAAACGGCATGTACTACAGAACAGAAGAGATGAGAATGCAGGCAGCCGACACAGAGTATAAGGCTTCCCACCTCTGCGGCTATTCCTACTTCCCGCAGTGGCTCGGCACCAGCAAGGACGGCATCAATGCAATGCAGCCCAGTGAGCAGACAAGTGAATTCTTCGCAGGTCTGGCTGAGCCGCTGGTCAAGTGCTTCGAGGCATACGGCGCAGAGAACTATCCGGACATGATCGGCTCTGTCAATAAGGAGCTTGGCAACTGGTTCCCGATGTACTCCTATTCCAACGCAATGACCACCGAAACTGCAGGCGGCGTAGCATGGACAAAGATGGGCGATACAAAGCACGAGTGGCTGCCGAAGGTCGTCATGGCATCTGATTTCGAATCTGCATGGGAATCCTATATGGAAGCATACAGCAAATGCAAGCCGGAAGACTTCCTGGCTGAGATGCAGGAAGAGCTTGAAAGAAGAGCAGCAGCAGCCGAATAAGCCGCAGCGAGCCTCCGACTGTAAGGTATGACAGAACAGAAGAACCGGATTTCCGGAGGGGAATCCGGTTCTCTTTGTCTAAAACCCCGGTCTATGACTGGAAAAAAGATCCCGTCATGGCTGCGCAAGAGGAATTTTACAGTCATGCAGATGCTGCACGTTAGAGAGGGAAGAGCGATGAAGCAAAACAAAAAAAAGAGCAGCCGCCCGGTTGAAGTAAATCTCAAAAATGTGAAGCGGCAGAGCCCGCTGCTTATCTGGAGTGCTGTTTTTCTCGCATACGGAGTGCTTTTTTATTACGTTCCCCTGGCGGGCTGGGTCATGGCTTTTCAGAACTATAAGCCTAAAACAGGCCTGCTCCGGTCAAAGTTTGTGGGAATGGCGAAGTTTGAATTTCTGTTTTCCGATCACACGTTCCTGCGCGTCATCAGAAACACCTTTGCCATGGGCGTTCTGAATCTGGTGTGTACCTTCGTCATGGCAATCGGATTTGCAATCCTGCTGAATGAGATCAAATCCAGATTCGGAAAAAGGACGGTCCAGACGATTTCCTATCTGCCGCACTTTCTGTCATGGATCATCGTCGTAGGTATTCTTCATGATGCGCTGTCATCCACAGGTATTGTGAATGAGATGCTGGTCAGAATGCATCTGATCAGTTCACCTATCAGTTTTTTTTCACATCCGAGATTATTCTGGCCGATTGTAGCCTTTGCCCATGTGTGGAAGGAGACAGGCTGGAATGCCATTATCTATCTGGCGGCCATTACTTCCATTGATCCAAGTCTTTATGAGGCAGCGGCGATCGACGGAGCAGGCAGATGGCAGAAGATTAAGTACATCACGCTGCCGGGCATTCGCCCGACCATCATGATTCTGCTGCTCCTGAACATCGGAAATGTTCTGAACGCCGGATTCGAGGTGCAGTATCTGATGAGAAACGGTCTGATTCAGAGTGTCACAGATACGATTGATATCTATGTTCTGACCTGGGGTATCAGTCAGAGTGATTTCTCGGTAGGTACCGCGGCCGGTATCTTTAAGAGTGCGGTTGCCATTGCACTGATTGTAATCGCAAACGGCATCGCAAAACGTACCGGCGAAGAGCGGCTGTTCTGACGGGGAGGTGAAGATATGGCTAAGCAGAAAAACAGTACGGAGGCGAAAAAAAGCCGCAGGCTGTTGACCGGCGATCATATTTTTGTCGTCTGCAATACACTGTTTATGATTATATTTGTGATTGTGACACTCTATCCTGTATGGAATACGGTGGCACTCTCCTTTAATGAAGGCATTGATGCGGTGCGAGGCGGCATCCATCTGTGGCCGAGAGCATTTACCTGGAAGAACTATCAGGTAGTTCTGCACATGCAGAATATTCTCACCGGAGCGAAGGTGACGGTGGCCAGAACCGTGATCGGTACACTTCTGGCGCTCGCAGCCAATGCGCTTCTTGCCTACATCATCAGCCGCAGGGAGTTTATGTTCAAGGCGGAGGTATCGCTGTTCTGGGTTATTACCATGTACGTCAACGGCGGTCTGATTCCGGTATTGCTGCTTTACAGAACGCTGCACCTGACCAATTCCTTCTGGGTCTATGTTATTCCTGGCATGGTCAGTGCTTTCAATGTACTTGTCATCCGTACCTACATGCAGGGACTTCCGGATTCACTGGAGGAGGCAGCACGAGTAGACGGAGCAGGTTACATGACGATCTTTGTGAAGGTAATCTCACCGCTCTGCAAGCCTGTTTATGCGACGGTCGCTCTCTTTGTCGCAGTCGGCCAGTGGAACTCCTGGTTTGATGCGATGATCTACAATCGCATGAAGTCGGAATATACCACACTGCAGTATGAGCTGATGAAACTCTTATCCTCAGTCATGCAGCAGAGCGGCAGCGCAACAAGCGGAGGCAATGCGGCGACAGCTGCACAGGTTACACCGGTCACGGTGCGAAGCGCAGCAACGGTGGTCACGATGCTGCCGATTCTGTGCCTGTATCCGTTCCTGCAGCGCTATTTTGTGACAGGACTTACGATCGGTGGTGTAAAAGAATGATGAAACAGGGTGCATTTTATACAGGAACATATCCGGCCGTATTCGAGCAGCTTGGCTATTCCTGCGCGGAGATTGAGGCAAGAAAGGAAGCGATCTTTCAGACATTGTTCTATGGATCGGAGGAGGAGAGAATCTATCATCCGGTCGGTGAGGACATGGGCTGTATTGAGGATACGGGCAATCATGATGTCAGAACAGAGGGCATGTCCTATGGCATGATGATGTGCGTGCAGATGAACAGGAAGGAAGAGTTTGACCGCTTATGGAAATGGGCAAAGACGTATATGTATCTGACGGAAGGCCCGAATAAAGGATATTTTGCCTGGTCCTGTGCAGTTGACGGAACGAAGAATTCCTACGGCGCAGCGCCCGACGGCGAAGAGTATTTTGCGATGGCGCTGTTTCTTGCTTCGCACAGGTTCGGAGATGGGGAAGGCATCTTCCATTACAGCAGAGAAGCAAGAGAACTGCTGCACACCTGTGTTCATAAGGGCGAGAACGGAGAAGAAGGGCGGTCCATGTTTGACCGGAGAAACCACTATATCCGCTTTATCGCGGAAGTGGACTTTACGGATCCGTCTTATCACCTGCCTCACTTTTATGAGCTGTTCAGCCGGTGGGCTGATGAGGAGGACCGGGAGTTCTTCCGGATCGCAGCGCGGGAGAGCAGGGCATTCCTGAAAAAGGCCTGCCATCCGGAAACAGGATTCTCGGCTGAATATGCTTATTATGACGGCACACCCTATGAGAAGGACCGGGATCTTTACGGCGGCAGGCACGACTGGTATTACAGCGATGCCTATCGCACGATCCTGAATATTGCACTGGATTATTACTGGTTTGCTGCAGATCCGTGGGAAGTGCAGATTGCCGATACGCTGCAGCGGTACTACTGCGAAGTGCTGCCGGAAGAGGAATGGGACGGTGTTTTCCTGACTGACGGTACACCGGTTCCGCAGAAGGCACTGCATCCGGTGGCTGTGCTGGCGGTCAATGCGGCAGCGGGGCTGAATTCGCAGACAGAGAATGCGAAGCGTCTGGCAAAGCTGTTCTATGAGACACCGCTGCGCACGGGTGACCGCAGATATTACGATAACTGCCTGTATTTCTTTGCATTTCTGGCACTCAGCGGCAGCTACCGCATCTACTGAAGGTTCGTGATTCGGATCTGACGGGACCGCAAAAGAGCTTATATGATTGTCAACAAACCGTTGCAGTCAATCACTGATGACTGAAGTGACGAGTCTCAGGCAGCTGTATTTTAGAAAGGGGAAGGAACGGATATGGGATTTCTGAGATATGATTCTGACGCGATGCAGGCCGTGAGCCGGGCAGCGGATTTCATCATCCTGATTCTTTTATGTGTTGTCTGTTCTGTCCCCATCATTACGATCGGAGCCAGTGTGACAGCGATGTATTACGCGGCTCTGCGGATGGTCCGCAGAGAAGAAGGACCTGTTTTCCGGATGTATTTCAAGTCATTCCGGGAGAATTTCCGGCAGGCAACCGTGATCTGGCTGATCTGTCTCGCAGCGATGGCGCTGCTGGGTTATGACTGGCTGCTGACCGTTGAACGCAGCGGTCTGCAGCTCACATCGCCGTACCAGCTGATTCTTCTTGTGGTGACTGTATTTGTTCTGATGATGGTCTACTGCATCTTCCCGATTTTAAGCCGCTTTCAGGTGACGATCGGCGGTGCATTTAAGACGGCATTTACCTTTGCCTATATTCATCCGCTGCAGATGCTGGCAGTGATCGCTGCAACGATTGCGCCTTATTATATCGGCACGCACTATTTAAGATGGTTCCTCGGAATCTGGGTCTTCTTTGTCGGTTTTACGCTGTACTTTTCAGCGGGCATGTACGCAAAGTACTTTAAGGTTCTGGAGGACCGGTTCCTGCAGAGCGAAACAGAAGGGAGCGAAGAGGTATGAACTGGTCTGAGCGGTGGAGTTATTTCCGTACATACTACTTATGGAAGAGTCTGCTGCTCTGCTTTGCGCTGCTGTCGGCGCTCTGGATCGCGGCGGATATCCGAAGCTCTTCCCGGGAACCTGCCGTGCAGGGACTGATGCTGAACGTCAACATGAATACCGCAGGCTTTTCTGTTTTTACGGATGATTACTGTGATTATCTGGGATTAAGAAAGAAGGATAATCCGGCTCAGCTGTCTATCGATAACCGGCTGCATTTTCTGGATGAACAGGAGATGGACAATGCCACTTATGAGATGGTGCTCATCGCGCAGGTGGCGGTAGGGGATTACGATTATCTCGTGCTGGACGGACCGGCGTACCGGTATTTCGTAAAGAATGACATCTATGCCGATCTGGACCGGCTCCTTCCGGAATCGCTGCGGAGTCCGATCGCGAACCGGCTTGTGAAGACAAAAAATCCGGAAAGCGGGGAAGAGATGACAACAGGCATCAGCCTGAAGGGAACGGCGCTTGATGAAACATGTGATTTCTCAACAGAGGAGGTGTATCTCGTGGCGGTGAATGTCAATGAGGACAACGGCCGGGCGAAACACTTTATCGACTATCTGACACAGGATGTTAAATAATCATACATATCATGTTAAGAAAATGCACCTGCCGAACGAAAGTAGGTGCATTTTTACAGCAGAATACCGAAAATAAACTTCGGAAAAACAAAATAATGAATAAAATGCACAAGGAATTCTATTCTGCTTCTTCACGAAATCGATTAAAATAACCTCAACATTTAAAAGAATCCTGTTCGACATAAAGGATTCTTAAGCCCGGCTGAGTCCGGTATCTATTGTGAGGTTTCCAAAAGGAGGAAGTTATGAAGAAAGTTATCGCATCCGTACTGACAGCATCTATGGCTCTTTCACTTGGCATGGTTGGTTCTGCTATGGCAGTTTCCGCTGATGATCTGATCAAGGTCGCAGTTATCAATAATGACCCGAACGAGTCCGGATATCGTACAGCTAACGACAAAGATCTGCAGGCTATGTTCAACAAGGACAACGGCTATGACGCTACTTTCTATTACAGCCTGAAGAACGACGAGCAGATCGCTTATGCACAGCAGGCAATCCAGGATGAAGTAGATTATCTCCTTCTTTCCGCAGCTGATACATCAGGCTGGGATTCCGTACTGCAGGATGCTAACGATGCAGGCATCTCCGTTATCCTGTTCGACCGTACAATTGATGCAAGCGAAGACCTCTATGTTGCTTCTGTCGTTTCCGACATGGCACAGGAAGGCAATACAGCTGTTGACTGGCTCGCTTCTCAGGGTCTTGATGAGTACAACGTCATCCACATTCAGGGTGTTATGGGTTCCGCAGCTCAGATCGGCCGTTCCGGCGCTCTGACAGCTAAGGCAGATGCAGAAGACAACTGGAACATCGTTGTTGAGCAGACAGCAGAGTGGAATGCAGAGAATGCACAGCAGATCGTTCAGTCCGTTATCGATTCCGGCGACAAGTTCAACGTTATCTACGCTGAGAACGACGACATGGCTAAGGGCGCTGTAGCAGCTCTTGACAAGGCTAACATCTCTCACGGTGTTGACGGCGACGTCATCGTTATGGGCTTCGACTGCAACAAGTGGGCACTTCAGGAACTCCTTGACGGCAAGTGGAACTATGACGGCCAGTGCAATCCGTTCCAGGCTTCCTACATCAACGACATCATCACAAAGCTTCAGGCTGGCGAAACTCTTGAAGAGAAGGTCATCGTTATGACAGAAGTCGGCTTCGATGCAGCAACCATCACAGCAGAAGACGTTGAGAACTTCGGTATCTGATCTGAACCGGTTTAAAACATCTGCAAATCAGTTTAATCATTAAAACATAGCGGGGGGACGCGGTGAGAAGAACTGCAGCTGATAAGTGCAGGATCCCGCGTCCCCCCTTTTGACCAAAAAACGTAAGAAAGTACGCAGAAAAACTCCGTGAGAGTAAAAAGAAACAAAACAGCTGCGGCACAGGATTTGAGAGGAGGGGAGTATCCGTGACAGAGGGAGCCATTCTGGAAATGAAACAGATTGACAAGTTCTTTCCCGGAGTCAAGGCACTTCAGAAGGTGGACTTCACCTTAAGAAAGGGAGAGATTCATGCTCTCATGGGTGAGAACGGAGCAGGAAA
>JAUNAG010000074.1 GCA_030527685.1 Lachnospiraceae bacterium
CCGGAAGTGACAGACGAGCCGGAGGTCACAGAGGAACCGGATATTCCGGAACCGACAGATGAGCCGGCTTCCACAGAGCCGATTCCGGCCGGCGGCGTGACAGAGGAAAGCACAGATCTTGCTTCCTTTACCTATACGATTGACGGTGTAACCTATCAGTTCCCGACAGCAGTCAGCCAGATGAAGACGGGTTCCCTTCCGCTTGATCTGCAGGCAGCGCTTCCTGCAGTCAACAGAGGCAATGCAGAGGATATCGACCAGGCACTGCGCGATACGCAGTTCTATCACTACAGCACAGATATCTATATGGAACTGATCGGTGTGACCAATCTGACAGGTGCTGCGGCATCTGCGGCAGACGGCGTGATCACAGAGCTTGTCGATACAAGAGGCGATCAGCTGGATCTCGTACTTCCGGGCAATGTCCGGATCGGAGAGCCGGTCATCAATCTGGTGACAAGCTTCCCGGAATTCCTGAATGTGGCGATGGACGGAACCGCGACCTACCGTGATAATGACACTATCTATGCGGCAAATTACCGCCCGGACGGCTGCTATGGCTATGTTATTCTGAAGAATAATGCACCTTATTACAGCGCTCTTTCCATTGTCTGTGACAACGGCACAATCCGTGAGATCAGTATGGAATGCCTCGGTGCTGCTCAGCTGGCGCAGTTTTTCTGAAAGATAGAGAAGGAGAAAAATCAATATGAAAAAAACATGGACGAAAGTGCAGGCACTGCTTCTGGCAGCGCTGATGCTGGTGATGCAGACGGGAATTGTCAGCACAGCTCATGCGGATGCAGTTGCATTTGCCAAAGTCGTAACACTCGGCGCTGACTTAAGCGCAGAGGAGAAAGAGAGCATTCTGCAGTTCTTCGGCGTGAAGGAAGAGGACGTCAAGGTCATCACCATCACGAACCAGGACGAGCGTGATATGCTGGGACTGCTGATTCCCATCGAGCAGATCGGTACGCACACCTACAGCTGTGCGATGGTCAGCCCGACAGTCCGCGGCGGTATTCAGGTAAAGACTGCCAATATGAACTATGTCACCAGCAACATGATCGCCGCAACACTGTCTACATCAGGCGTTGTGAACTGCGACGTTCTGACAGCAGCTCCTTTCATGGTTTCCGGAACAGGCGCGCTGACAGGTACGATGATGGCGTACGAGACCGCCAGCGGCGAAACACTTGATCCGGCCAAGAAGGAACTGGCCAATGAGGAGCTTGTCACAACCGAGGAGCTCGCGGACGAAATCGGACAGGAAGAGGCAACACTGGTTGTCAACGATATCAAGATCCGAATCATCCGTGATCAGGTCAAGGAAGAGGCACAGGTCCACGAAGTTGTCGATGATGTTGTCGACACGATGGAAAATGCAATGGAAGAGCGTGAGGCTGCAGGTGGTCAGGAAGCAGCCAAGATCTCGGACGGAAAGCTGCAGAACCTGTACAGCTTTGGCGCCAAGGTCAGCCAGCAGGATTATCAGTATGATGATATGAAGGTTACACTGCAGCGAGTGACGGAAAATGTCACAGAGGCAGCCGGCATCGAGGATCCGATCACAGAGACCTTCGAGGATCTGAGTGAGGAAAGTGAACTTGCCGATGACAGTATTCTTCGCGAGACAGATGACGAGGCTCTTGGAGAGGACAGCAATGTCAATACAACATCCAAGAGCGCTGTGACGGCTGAGGCACAGAACACAACTTCCGTATCACTGGAACAGACAGCGGTTGTGGCCGGTGCGGAACAGATTATCGACAGAAATGTGATCTTTGACGGCAGCAGACTGTATGATCTGAACGGTGAGCCGCTGTCTGCCGCACGATACAGCGCAACAGGTGCCATGGAAGGCGGATATATCGCTGTCCAGACAGATGCAGGCTATGGTGTGATTGCGGAGGACGGAACAGAGCTTGTTCCGGCACAGTATGATGCAGTGTTAACAGGAAACCGTTTCTGGCAGAGCGGCATCATGCTGAAGGAAGGTACAGAAACAGATTACGATCTGGAGAATGACGGCAGCTATTATAAGCTCGAAAAAGTGGATGTCTACTTTATTGAGCAGCAGAAGGCTGAGAAAGTGGCAGAGCTTACCGGCGAGGAGGTCGTAAACTTCAGAACATCGAATCGTTATCTCAGCATTCAGGACAGAAGCGGATCTGTTACGATCTACAATGAGAAGTTTGAAGCAGTTGCGGAAGGCTTAAGTGAACTTGGCGACACTGCAGATGTACCGGGAATGGAAAATATCGGCTATGATATCTCCAGTGTAAACGGCCAGGCTGTTGTGACATCGGCTGACGGCACACAGGAGATCAAGACCGGCTACAAATATGTCGACAGGGTCAATGGAGATGGAATCCGCGTCAATGACGGAAGCGGAAACGGAACAGGTCTGCTGGACTTTGAAGGAAATACCATTCTTCCGGCTAAATTCAAGAGCGTTGAACTCAATTATTCCGGACCGTATCTTGCCACAGAAACATCGAATTACAGCGCTCGCGGCTATTATGCAGTGCGTGATGCAGAGAATAAACTGTGCTATGCAGTTAAGGGCGGCGCAGTTGTCTATGAAACAGGTTTTGATTACAGTGAACTGACAGTAAACGGTGCATCCGCCACATATAAGGATGCGGACGGACGTACCCATATTATTGCAGCAGACGGAGTAGATACTGCACTGCCGGAAACAATCTCAGGCTGCTATGCGCTGCCTCATGCAGACGGCATGCTGTATCGCTATTATGATGAGTCGCAGACTTACAGCCAGTGCCTGGTGGACTGGCACGGTGAGCTTCTGTGGACAGGAAACGGAACGGTGAGAATGTCCGGAAACGGCGAGTATCTGACGATCAGCGACAGTTCGGCAGTGACAGTCTTTAAGGCAGAACTTCCGAAGGCTCCGGAGATGGAAGCAGTCGATGACGGAAGAACAGCAGCGGCAGAGCTGGAGGCAGTCGGAGATCTTCCGTATGTCACAGGTGTCACCATTACAGAGGAGACCACACTGCCGAAGGCAAGCCAGATTCGTAACAGCGACAATTTCTGGGTCAGAGATCCGGAGTCCGACTCAAGAGCTTACGCGCTGGGAGCAGCAGACGGAAGCCTTCTGACCGATTATGCGTATGATTCATCTGTTTATGTAAGAGGTGAATACGGCATTCTGGAAGTGAGAACAGACGCGGGCTGGAACGCAGCCAACGGCAGCGGAGAGCTGCTGACAGAGCAGACATACGATGTTCTGGAAGTTCCGAAAGAAGCCTGGCTTGTCGGCTATAAGCTGAAATCGACAACAAAGGAAGAAGAAACAGACTTTACCGGTACATCAGATGCAAAATATACTATTACGCAGGCGGACATCTACCATGTCGAAAACGGTTCGGCATCTCTGGTGGCATCTCTGAAGCACGATGAGGTTGCGAAGATCGATGCATTTGACAATGAAAGAATCGGTGTCTGCGGCAGAGACGGCAAATGGTCAGTCTATGACAGCAGCTTCAACGCAATGGTGACTGATCAGGATGAGAAGTATGATGCTGAATCCTTAAGCGATCTGCAGAACGTGGGTGTGAACGGACAGCAGGGTCTGAGTGCGTATGACGGCACGGAGATTCTGCCGCCGACATACAAGAATGTGTACAACTATCTCTATGACGGAAAGTACGTGCCTGTTTCAGACGGAGATAAGACGGGTCTGATTGATCTGGAAGGTCACCTGGTTCTGCCGCTGCTTTTTGATTCGGTTGAGCGAAATTACGATGCAATAAAATATCTCGGAAACTATGCCGGTTACGACAATCTGGGTTACTTTGCAGTCGTGAAGGACGGAAAGATCTGCTATGCTGTTGCGAGCGGAGAGGTTACCTGCGAGACCGGTCTGGAAAAGAGCGAGCTGGATATCGAAGGCGCTGCAGCCGCAAAGGAGAACGGAGACGGAACCTTTACACTTTTTGCGGCAGACGGCGTGCAGTCGGAGATCACAGCAGAAGATTTAAGTGTCTGCGAGCGCTCATGCGGCATGCTCTGGTACGGTGAGAATGAAGATGGCAAGAGCACGCTTTATGACTGGCACGGAACGGTTCTGCTGGAAGACTATGATGATTATCATATGACATACAGCCACGGCTATCTGGCAGCACGAAACGGAGACGAGATCACGATCTGCCGTGTTGACTATGAAGGTATGGATGAGCTGAACGCAGAAGCACATCAGAGCTCAGGCAATAATGGAACAGCAGCACTGACAAGAGAATCGGACAGCGCTTCCGGCAGCTACGGTGCAGTAAAGAAGCTGATTAATTCTGCACTGAAGATCATGAGCTCCGATTATGAGGTAAATGCATCCTCAGCCGCATCCATGCTGAAGAAAGCATCAGGAAAGCTGACGGATGCAGGTGAAGAAAGTGCTGCTTCTCTTCTCGACAGTGCTGTAACACTGCTGGAGAGCGGAAGCGGAGACGCAGCATCAGTAGAGGCACTGCTGGATACAGTACTTGAGATGCTGGGATAAGCAGAACGCAGGAATTAAATAAATGCCGTCTGAAGAAGACGGAACACTTAACCCGAATGATTTGCGGCAATGCTGTGAATCATTCGGGTTAAATATTTTGATGTTGTTCAATTGCCTTAATTAGTGTACGATAAAAAAACAATTTGGAACTATGTGATTCAGGAACAACAGACGAACAGAGCAGAGAGGATCAGGGATGGATCGTTTAAAAGAGGAATTTATGCCGTTTGTCAGAAAAACAGCTGAAATTATAGAGGCCGCTCTGACAGGGGATGTGCAGAGCATCCCTTATCTGGATGATCACGTCATCTGGATTGCTCAAAACGGTTCTGTTTATCTTGATAAGGAGAATGCAGCGGAGTATCTGGAGAAAGTCATTCAGAGACTCGGCAAGATCTACGATCTGGATGTCTCTTTTGTCAAAGAACTGAGCCCGGATTGCCTTTCCGTTACAGGACGTATTTCGTTCGGAATCCGTCATCATGCCTTTACGGAGATGGATGTCTGCTTTCATGCCAGCTGGATTCGCACGAAGTGGGAGTGGAGACTGAAGCATCTTGCCACCTCAAGCGAAAAGCGGATGTTCCGTGAGGAGGACGCAGATCCGGAGCATGAATTCGACCTCGGACTGCTCTATGATAAGATGCCTGTCGGCATCATCGGCTGTGAAGATAATCCTGCTTTATCTGTGCGCATGATGAATCCGATTATTCTGAAACTTCTGGGATATCAGAACCTGGAAGAACTGAAGGAGAATATGGGTTCGTCCCTGCTTGCACTGGTACATCCGAGTGATCTTCTGAAGATGCAGGAATTCATCCGGACAATTCAGGGAAGTGAGGGGCATCAGATTCTGAAGATCCGTCTGCGTAAAACGGACTATTCCTATGCATGGGTCCAGGTGACAGGCAGTATGTTCCGGAAGGACATGTTTGTACTTCTGTGTATGGATTATTCAGAGCAGTACAATTACAATAAAGAGCTCTCGCAGAGAAGCAAGGACGCATCAGAGAGAGAATGACTTCCGGAAGATTATTGAAAATACACCGGGCGGTTTCCACTGCTGCAATATGTTTGAACCGGTACATGTGAATTATGTCAGTGACAGTCTGTGCCAGCTGACAGGATACTCAGGCAAGGAGATCCTGGAGGATATGAAGGGAAAGTACACGGAGCTGATTGTACCGGAGGACAGGGAGGAATTCGTCAGAACGGCGATGCGAATGATGGAATACCCGCAGACCGTGAGAACCTCCTATCGACTCAAAACAAAGGACGGAAGAATCATTCCGGTTATCGATATCGGCCAGTCAGTACGCAGCGATGACGGAAAGCTGTATGCTTATTCCACGGTACAGGAAATTGCTCCGTTTATGGATTCGCAGAATATTCATATTGCGGAGAACGGAAACGGACTGATGCAGCTGATGAAGACGATGCCCTTCGGATTATGTGTGTATCAATATAAGGACGGCAGACTGACATCGGATTATGTCAATGACTGCTTTGCGGAAATGTTCGGGCTGGATGAGACGCAGTATTCTGAACTTTCCGATAACACACTGTTTCCGCTGATGTTCAATGAAGACATCCCGGCGCTTGAAGCAGTCCTGAAGAATCTTGAGAACGGCGCGGAAACAGGGCAGGGAAGAGGCAGAATGCACGGACGGGATGGTGTTATTCCGGTAGAGTATCATCTGTTCCTGATGCGTCGGAATGAGGATAAGAGCCTCACGTTTGCAGCCTATTACCGGAATATAGAAAGTGAAGGAGAAGCAGAGCAGAAAGAACGGGCAAAGGTGGAGATTCATACCTTCGGTTACTTTAATGTGAGTGTGGATGGAAAAACGGTTCATTTCCGCTCAGAAAAAGCAAGGGAGCTTCTGGCGGTTCTGGTGAATTACAGAGGCGTATATGTCAGTCAGGGAGCTCTGATCTCCTGTCTGTGGGAGGATGAGCCGGTCAATGCTCTGACGCTGGCCCGTCTGCGCAAAACCTTTAAAAATCTGCAGGACGAACTGAAGCGGCTTGGAATTGAATACATTGTGGAGTCAGCTGGTGGACGGAGAAGAATTGTACCGGAGGCGGTCTACTGTGATTATTTCTCCTACATGACGGGTAAACCACAATATCAGCATCTCTATCAGGGCAGTTATCTCCTGGATTATTCGTGGGCTGAAAATACAGCTGCTGAGCTGGAGCGTCTGAAGGAGGAGCAGCAGAAACGCATCAGGGATGATTACTACCTGACGAAATAAAAGTCATAATCCGATTCATAAAAAGTGAAAGTATCATAATAAGAGATTAAAAAGGCAGCGGATGTCCGCTGTCTTTTTTTGTACCATAAGAAATTTGCCGGATTTTCCGGGATATAAAAACAATTTACAAAGGCGCTGAATGTCCGGCGGCCATTATCACAACAGACGGCCTGCATATCAATACGAATTCGACTGCGGCGGCAGCACTTGCATCGGCACTGGAGCGATATGCTCTGGAGAAGGGCATTGCGGGAACCGTACTTCCGGCAGAACTGGCAATCGGTTACTACGTAGTAGCCGAGACAGTCTCCAAAACACCGGTGGCATCCAAGCCGATTCTGGTAGACCTGAGACATGATACAGCTGTTGAACCGAAGGATGACAACATTCCGCTGGAGAAGAAGATCGTGGAAGGCGAGAGACTTGTCGATGCAAACAATGTGTCAATCGGCGACAGGATCTCCTATCAGGTGATTTCCGAAATTCCGGAATATGAAGCAAACGTGGATGAAAAAAAGCTCTCCTATGTGTTTACAGATACATTTACCCATATCACTTTCAACAATGATCTGCAGGTCTATATCGGAGAGAGCACAGAAGCGCTTTCAGATTCAGCGTATACGCTGATCTCGGATGCGGATAGTAAATCCTTTACACTTTCTCTTTCAGCAGAAGTGATTAAGGAAAATCAGGGAAAGACAGTAAAGCTGACCTATTCCGGAACACTGACAGAAAGCGCTCTGGTGGATGACCCAAACGGCAATCCGAACAGGATTGAGCTGGATTATACCAATAATCCGAATCAGGAGGACAGCAAGGGGCATCTGGAGGATGAGGTTATTACTTACACATACGGTTTCCGTATCCGTAAGGTGGATAAGAATGATGAATATAAGGACATGGCCGGTGCTGCATTCGAAGTGACAGACAAGGACGGCAAGGTCATCGGCAGCTTTGAATACGGCAATGACGGCAGCATCGTAAATAACAAGGGCGTCATTACACTGGAAGGCAATTATGCAGTGATCAAGGGGGTTGATGCAGGTACTTATACCATTACTGAGACAAAAGCCCCGGAAGGCTATTCAATTCTCGGAAGCGGTGTTGAGATAGAGATCGCTGACGGCGACGATACAGCACTTCCGACAGGAAAGGCTGTTGTGAAGGTCACAACTTCCAATGCATCACTTGAAACAAAGGATGAATCCACAAAAAATGTCACGGAGCTTCAGGATAACGGTGACGGCACAATCGATGTGGTTGTGAAGATCGTGAATGTCAGAGGTATCTCTCTTCCGGAAACCGGTTCTGCAGCGATGCTGATGTGCATGGCCGGAGGAGCAGCAGCAGTTCTGCTCGGAGGTCTGTATTTTGCACTGACACGCAGACATCGCCGCATTGACTGAGCGATGGAGTAAAAGAAGCAATTAACGAAAACGGGAATGCCGTGGGCAAAAGCCCAGGGCATTCCATGCGCCTTATAAAGAGGAGACAAATGGGTAAGATACTGAGAAAAACAGCAGATTTCATCTTTCTCTGTGTGGTGATAGGCGGGCTTGCTGCCGTATCTTATCCGAGCTTCTCCACCTATATTAATCAGAAATTTGCGAACAACGAAATCGTGGAATACCAGGAAAGCATGGAGGACAGCAGCGAGGAGAGACTGGCTGAGATGAAGAATCTGGCAGATACCTACAATGCCATGCTTCCGATTACATTTCCTGCAGATCCATTCAACGGAACAAGTGTTAATCACTTTGAGGGAACGGAGTTTGAGAATTTTTTCATGGTGCAGACAGGCAGCATGCTGGGCTATGTGGAGATTCCTGCAATTGATATCTATCTTCCGGTTTATTACGGCACAACGAATGAGATTCTGAGCGAAGGACTCGGACTTCTGGAAAATACATCTCTGCCGGTTGGCGGTGAGAATACACATGCTGTGATTTCCGGACATACCGGACTTGCATCCAGAAAACTGTTTACGGATCTGGTGCAGATGGAAGAGGGAAACATCTTCTTTATACATGTACTGAACGAACACTTTGCCTATCAGGTGGATCAGATCAAGGTCGTATGGCCCTATGAAACAGATGATCTGTACATCGAAGAGGGGAAGGATTATGTCACTTTACTGACCTGTACGCCATTTGGAGTGAATGACCACAGACTGCTGGTGCGCGGCGTACGAATCGATTACGACTTTACAAGTGAAGATACCGACCGGGTGAACCTGCAGGTCGCTACGGATAAATATCTGTGGATGATCGTGCTGGGAGCTGCGGTGTTGATGATAATTTTAACAATTGTGATAAGACTTGCCGGACGAAACGGCATGAAGAAGAGAGAGAGGAGCGAGCCATGAAAGCTCTCCGGATAAACAGTAAAAAAAGACTGCAGAAGTGGATGGGTATGCTGGTGATGCTCTGTATCTGCCTTGTTCTGGCAGTAAATGCAGCTGCAGCCGGCAGCGGCACTATTCAGATTACACAGACAGATACGCAGACGAGGGCTGCTGTTGCCGGTATAAAGCTGACGATCTATCAGATTGCGGAAGTCTCCTATGAGACAGCATCCGGTTTTGCGATGAAAGAAGAGTACGCCTCTCTCGGAATTGAACCGGATAAGCTCGGGGAAGCCGGTGCTGCAGAACGTGCCGCAGAAGAGCTGAACAGTCTGATCGAGAAGAAGCAGCTTACAGGCATGCGAACACTGACGACCGGTACAGACGGAAAAGTCCTGTTTGATGAGCTGCAGGATGGAATCTATCTGATCAGACAGACCAATACGGCAGAGGATTTCGAGAAGCTTGGATATACCTATAAAACAGAAGCTTATCTGGTGAGCCTTCCGCGGACAGGTGAGAACGGAAGCCAAAACAGCCGCAGTATTGAATGCCATCCAAAGGGCAGCCTTCTGACGGAAGATCCTGCTCAGCTTGTTGTTTATAAGGTATGGAAGGACAGCAACGACAGATACGGGAAACGCCCGGGTGAAATCACGGTCGGCCTCTACCGGAACGACACACTGGAAGAAGAGGTGAAGCTTAGTGCAGTCAATAACTGGCACTATGAATGGGACAGTCTTGATGCCGACGGAAACTGGAGCGTGAAGGAACTCGATATTCCGGACGGATATACGTCGGAAATCACAACAGAGGGGACAGCTGTGACCATCACTAATACATACGAGGTGCCGACGGTTACACCGACAGTGACGCCGACGCCGAAGAAACCGAAAACCACACCGACACCGAAGAAACCGAAAACCACACCGACACCGTCCGGAGGAAAGGAAAAAGCCGTATCGCCTAAAACAGGAGACAGCAGCATGGTGTCTCTGTGGATCGGCCTTGCGGCAGTCAGTGCAGGCATGATGTGGCTGCTGATCGGAAAAAAGAAAAAGGATAGAAGACGGAACTGAGCAGACAAAAGCAGGAAGGTCTGACGTGAAAAAACAGCAGGAGAGAGCGTATGTGGAGAAATATACGGAAGAATAAGATGAAGAGGCTTCGCAGAACACGAATCGGCAGCTTGCTGCTGGCCATGATGCTGATGCTGTCTGCACTGACACCGGCAGCAGGAATTCCGGTCTATGCAGACTGGGAGGCAGAGAGCGTTTCGGAGTGGGCAGAAACGATGGAAGCAGAGCCGGAATATGAGGAGCCGACATACGAAGCGGAATATGACGAGACAGAGTATGAAGCAGAAGCGGAATATGGGGATTATGATGAGCAGGAGGAAGAGGCAGAAGAGTCTTATGAGGAGGACCAGGCTCCGGAAATGACAGCGGAGACTGAAGATGAAGAGCAGAAGACAGAAGAAGAGAACCCTCCTTATGAAACGGAAGAAGCGGATGAGGAAGCGCCTGTTACGCTGCAGCCGGATTCCGTGCTTATGGAAAATGCGGATACGGAATCGGAAGTCGAACTTTTTGAAGAAGCGGATCTCATGGCACTTTCGCTGAAGACATCCGATCAGTATGAGACTCTCGGGAACGGAACGAAGGTCTATAATTTTGAAAAGGATATTACCGATGTTGTTGTAAAGATCAACGGAACCGTTATTGATCTCAATGAAGAAGCTTCTTATGACGAGCTGATCGGTGAAAATGTCAGCTTTGATGTGACACTCTACTATACGCTGGACGGACACACGCTGGGAGAGGATGCGGACGGCACGGTTGTCGACACCATCATCTATCGTGCAGACAATGCGCTGAAACTGAAAAACGATGAAACCGGATACGTGTGGGATCCAAACGGAGGTTCTGCGATTGTCGGTGAATATTCGATCCGCGACGGCCTTGTGAAAATTACCTTTTACGAGGATTTTGTCAATAACAATGCCACGGGAAATGAGATCCGGAACGGCTATGTAACCTGGGGAGCTTCTGTTGTACGCAGCGATGCCGAAGAAGAAGGAACGCGTGAGGTTGCATTTACCGGAACACATAAAATCAGTTTTCACTTCTACCAGATGTCCAAAAGCGGACAGCTTTCGGAAGACGGATCACGTGCGGAGTGGACGGTTCGGATCAATCAGAACAATGCGCAGCTGGAGGGATATGCGCTTTCTGACAGGCTTTACTATTATCTCAGAGGAAATCAGAACCGCACAGAAGTGGAAGGCGAATATCAGAATATCAGACTGAAGAATCTTGCGACAGGAGAGGAGACAGAGATTGAGCTTCCGTATACATTCGGAAATACAACAGATGCCTATGAGCTGACATATTCGACGGTGATTAACCCGAATCTTGCTCTTGAGAAGATCGAAAATGAAGTTGAACTGACAAAGAACGGACAGACTTTTACGGAAACAGCAGAAGTCAGTCCGATGGAAGCAGGCCGCATCAGCAAAAAAAGCCAGACGCCGATAACGTACAGTGAAGACGGAAATACAGCCTATGTCACCTGGGTTCTGACTCTGTACACGGGTGCAAGAGGCCTGGATACCGCCGGCGTGCCCATACATGACACGCTGGGTGAAAAACTGCGCTATACAAAGGAACTTCTGACAGAAGCCAAAGCCAGTCTTGATGCCGCTCTGGCAGAGGCCGGACTGTCCGATATAACATATCGCTTCTACACCATAGTCAACGGTCAGGAGTTAACGCCGGAACAGCTGTCTGAGGATGCGGAGTATACAGACTTCCATATCGAATTCGATCAGAATCTGCCGGGCGGGAAAACGATTATTTTCAAGTATCGTTCGCAGCTGGATATTTCCAATACAGTTGCTTCCAGTATCTACGGCTACAACAGAATCTACGTCGACGGTGATGAGGGAACAAGAGTCGGAGTCAATGTTCCGAACAACAAGGGAAACTACTCTTTTACAAAAAGGGATCAGGTCGCCGGGACGAAGAGCTGGGCAACAAATCATGAGTACTATGACGATGATATGCTGGCCGCAGAGGGAGAAGCAGACGGTCTGATTCCGCAGGGAACCAGACGCCTGATCTGGACTCTGGAGGCGAATCTGCCTGAAAACTATCAGAATGAACAGGGAGAGGTGGTCATCAGGGATCAGCTTCCCAAAACACTTGTTCCGGAATATGTTGTGATCGGCTTCAGACATAAGTACAGTGACGGCTATTATTACACAAAGGTTTCGGGGGAGGAGACTTCGCTCTATGTCCACGGAGATGAGGAACTGCAGCTGAACAGGGAACAGACCACTGTCTCTGTAAGACGTGATGACAATAATTCCATCTATATTACGATTCCGAAAGAACTGGCAGCAGCCGGTTACGGCGGAGAAGGACAGAAATTCTCTGTAGAGATTTATGTTCCGATCGAAGAGCCGACAGGAAAAGATACAGACGGAACTGTGATCGGAAAGTACCTGAATCAGGCCTGGATTAATCTGGTGACTGTGAATTCCTTATATGCAACACAGCAGACGAATGTAAAGGTTTCCTATAAGATCGACAACTATCCGATTCAGAAATTCGTAAACGGGAACACAGGCAATGACAATAACCTGCACTATGCGATCTACATTAATCCGGAGGCGAAGGACCTGAGTGAAGGATCCGATCAGCTTGTGGTGGAGGACGTTCTAAGCTTTACAGCAGAAGAAGACGTACTGGTGGGTCTGGATCTACTGGAAATGCAGAAGAAGATCTTAACCATCTCGAAGCTTATGCCGGATGGGGAAGTTGTCCGGCTTACAGAGAAGGACGTGAACTTCACCTATCATATGAAGGAGGAGGGAGATACCGGTTACCGTACGATGTCCATCGTGCTGGATGACGAGACAACTTACCTGATAGAGTATGACTATCACGGATTTGGTGAGGCAAATGCAGCCGCAGGAATACCGGGATCAGATTCAGGTGGTTTCGTCGCCGGATTATACGATGGAAATTAAAAATTCCAGAAATATTGAGCTGAAGATCATCAAGGTAAACGCAAAGGATTCGACTCAGAAGCTCGGCGGCGCGGCCTTTTCATTATGGAAGGCAGATGAAAGCGCAGAGCAGACAATTCCGCTGACTGTTGTGAAGGGTACAAAGCTTGCAGACGGGATTACCGAAGCTGACGGCACGCTTTCTTTTTCATTGCCTGGAGACGGAATCTATTATCTCTATGAGAGCACCGCACCGACAGGCTATGTCTCCCTGACAGAGGCGGTCTGTGTAGAGCTGAAGGATGGTATTGTAACTCTTGCGCATGAAACAGATACAACCTATGTTATTGCATCCGGCGTGAGCGGTGTCACAACAGCAGATCAGTCAGCTGAGGTAGTCTCATGGACCTTCTGTATTAACCCGACATCCCACAGACCTGACAACACAGGCGGTTATACACTTCTGGAGGATATCGGCTACAGTGAGGTTCTTGCAAACATCGATTCCA
>JAUNAG010000183.1 GCA_030527685.1 Lachnospiraceae bacterium
CAGACCGCCTGTCATCTGCGTCATGGGTCACGTCGACCACGGCAAGACATCCCTTCTTGATGCAATCCGCAACACACATGTAACAGACAAGGAAGCCGGCGGTATTACACAGCACATCGGTGCTTACATGGTTTCCGTTAACGGCCAGAAGATCACCTTCCTGGATACACCGGGCCATGAGGCATTCACAGCAATGCGAATGAGAGGTGCTAATTCTACCGATATCGCAGTACTCGTAGTCGCTGCAGACGACGGCGTCATGCCGCAGACTGTAGAGGCAATCAATCATGCCAAGGCAGCAAACGTTGAAATCATCGTCGCTGTCAATAAGATTGATAAGCCGGGCGCTAACATTGACCGCGTCAAGCAGGAACTTTCCGAGCACGGACTGGTTGCAGAAGACTGGGGCGGCGAGACCGTATTCTGCCCGGTATCCGCAAAGACACATGACGGAATCGAAAACCTTCTGGAGATGATCCTTCTTACTTCAGAGATGCACGAGCTCAAGGCTAACCCGAACCGTAAGGCAAGAGGTATCGTACTTGAGGCGAAGCTTGACAAGGGCCGCGGTCCGGTCGCTTCCATCCTTGTTCAGAAGGGTACTCTTCACCAGGGTGATTTCATTGCCTGCGGCGCTGCATCCGGTAAGGTTCGTGCCATGACAGACGAAAAGGGCAGACGCCTGCATAAGGCAACTCCGTCCATGCCGGTTGAGATCATCGGCCTGAGCTCCGTTCCGGAAGCAGGCGAAGTTCTGGTTTCTCTTGACAGTGATAAGGAAGCTAAGGAATTCGCAGCTGTATTCGTCAACGAAGGCAAGAAGAACCTGATCGAAGAGACAAGAACACAGATGACACTTGATGATCTGTACAATCAGATCAAAGAGGGCAGCCTGAAGGAGCTTCCGATTGTCGTGAAGGCAGACGTTCAGGGTTCTGTAGAGGCTGTTTCACAGTCCCTGCTGAAGCTCTCCAACGAGGAAGTCATCGTAAAGGTGATCCACGGCGGCGTTGGTGCGATCAATGAATCCGACGTTTCTCTGGCTGCTGCTTCCGGCGCTATCATCATCGGCTTCAATGTCCGTCCGGACAACACAGCCAAGCTGATGGCTGATAACCAGAAGGTGGATATCCATCTCTACAACATCATCTACGAGGCAATTGAAGACGTTACACGTGCTCTTAACGGAATGCGTGCAGCAGTCTATGAAGAGAAGATTCAGGGCCATGCCGAGATCAGACAGGTATTCAAGGCATCCGGAATCGGCAATATCGCCGGTGCATATATCCGCGACGGTATCTTCCAGAGATCCTCGAAGATTCGTGTCTTCCATGACGGCGAGAAGGTTTACGAGGGCAGCCTTGCATCCCTGAAGCGCTTCAAGGATGACGTGAAGGAAGTCAAGGAAGGATTCGAGTGCGGTTTTGTCTTCGACGGCTGGGGTGAATTCCAGGTTGAGGATACGGTTGAGGCCTACACAATGGTTGAGGTACCGAGAACATGAGAAAAAACAGCACAAAAAACCGCAGGGTCAACCAGGAAGTTGCCCGCGAGCTGTCTACGATTATCCGGGAGCTGAAGGATCCCAGAATCGCAGTGATGACTTCTGTCACAGAAGCACTCGTTGCGCCGGATCTGAAAACCTGCAAGGTTTACATCAGCGTTCTCGGAAATGAAAAAGAGCAGGCTGATACCATGAAAGGTATCGAGTCTGCAAAAGGCTTTATTCGTCATGAGCTGGCAGTCCGCCTGAACATGCGCAACACACCGGAGCTGACCTTTGTGGAAGACCGGTCAATTGAGCGCGGGGCCGAGATGTCAAAACTGATTGATGAAGTAAGAAGACGAGACGAGGAATCTCATCATGCATAATATTAACGAACTTTTTCCGGAGGGAATTCACAGTGTCGGCATTGCCGGCCACGTGAATCCCGACGGAGATTGTGTCGGAAGCTGCTCGGCGCTGTATCTCTACATCAGGAAAAATTTTCCGGAGATCAGCGTCGATCTTTATCTTGAGAAACCGAAAGCTGTTCTGATGCAGATTCCGGGCGCTTCCGACGCAAAGAATGAAGCAGAAGAGGATAAACAGTATGACCTCTTCATTATCTGCGATGTCAGCAGCATGGAACGAATCGGCGTTGCCGGAGATCTTTTTCAGAAGGCTTCTCATACAGCCTGCATTGACCATCATGTGAGCAATACAGGCCTGGCTGAGGTCAATGAGATCGCACCGAAGGCCAGTTCCTGCGCAGAGGTACTTTGCGGCCTGCTGACGGATGAACTGATCGATGTTGATATTGCGCAGGCACTGTATACGGGCATGATTCATGACAGCGGTGTCTTCCAGTACCGGAATACATCACCGGCAACTCTGCGCTGCGCAGCGGCACTCCTGGAGAAGGGCTTTGATGCAACTGCAATCATTGAGCAGACCTTTAATCAGAGAACCTTTGTTCAGAACAGAATTACGGGCTTCGCACTGGAGACGGCAGAGCTGTTCTGCGGAGACCGCTG
>JAUNAG010000075.1:0-1546 GCA_030527685.1 Lachnospiraceae bacterium
TATATATACCAGTAAATAGTTTTTTATGAATAGAGATATATTCATTAATAGCAAAGGAAAATGCCTGTTCCGATAGAATTTCTGCTATGCGCAAAGAAACCTTATCTGCCTCTTCTGTTCGTTCCGCATCACCATCCGTTGGTTTTTCATCATAGTAGCTATCGACTAACGCGCGAACTTCATCTAAGGACAGATCACCTTCAATATTCTCTATTGCTTTATCTACCAGATATTGAGATGGCTTTAATCCATCCACTGCTTGCAGACCAATTGCCGTGCTCCAGGCATAGCCCTTTCGACATTTATCAGGTTCTGCATTAATTATATATTCCTTAAATGGATCTTTCTCCATATGCTATCACCCGAAATATTCCTGCATAAGGCTATCAAACAAAGTTTGCAATTCATCCAACGATTTCTGCACTGCAACTTTTGATTTGTCGACTTGGGCTACGAAAGCTGAAAACTGCACCTGTAATTCAATTGGCGGAACCGCTACTTCCAGTCTCTTTAACTTTGCCCCAGGCAAATGGGCTATTGTTGCTTTGGCACCCTCTATTGCTGAAAATCCACCATGGTCACAATTGAACTTGAACCACCACGAGAGATAATCCGGCTGAAGAACATCTCGATTGCATCTCACACGATGCAACGCCTTTTGAAAATAGCAGTGCTGTAATTGATTGTGCCAGACTGCACAACGCCCAATCTCTCCGCCTTCACACACAAGGATATCTCCATCCTGTAATTCAAATTCCTTTTGTTCCTTATCATCAAAATCCATTTGGTTCAGATTATCTAAATTAAAACTAAACCATTGAACATTAAAATTTGCAAGATATGGATAGCTGTATAATCCAGTCTGTTTCTTTGCATCTAACATTTTTCCCAAACGAGATTCTGCAACTTCCGAAAACAAATAGATTTTCCAATTTTTATTGTTTCTTATCACATCCCCAAACTGCTCGACAAATCGGGCTTTGATGAGAGTGTCTAGCTTGGTAAGTTGATCCCGTCGTAATTGCATTAAGTCATATATCTTCTCAAGTCTTCTGGAAATCTCTAACTGATTATCAATACTGAGATCTGGCACTTGTACGTCTTCTAAAATCTTCCGGCTGATTGCTTTAAATGTGCTCCCAGTTCCTTTGGAATTCAATTCGTCATGCTTCCCTTTAAGTAACCAAAAAATAAATTCTGACGAGACCTTTTCTGTATCTGGTGAAAGAGCCGCGAGACCACGTCCAATACAGCATTCTTCTTTTGCATAATTCATTGCTCCGATCGGTGCACGTACAGAAATTAGAATATCTTTCGGCTGAGCAATTTTAGTCGGAGCTGAACACCATTTCCGTGTTGTCGGATACCGGTCGCCAAAATCTGAATTCCCTTGAAAAAACGGTATACCTTCACCTTCCTCATTATAACTTTCTGAATCAGGCGACTGTCCCATATTTATTCTGCAGACATCTTTAAGCCTTACAAATCCCGATTTGTTATTATTCTCGCCCATTCAACATCTCCTCCAGCTCAGCCAATCCTGAAG
>JAUNAG010000075.1:1556-13621 GCA_030527685.1 Lachnospiraceae bacterium
TTCCAGCTCATGAAGATTCGCCATTATTTCCTTTGTTGAAGGATATTCAACCGGAACGTATTCTACCTTCTTATACTTATTTATCGACAGATCATATGCATTATCGGCAATCTCCTGCTTTGGCACAAAGAAACTCTGCTCTGTACGCTTTCGATCTTTCTCTCCATCCAGATTATGGAATCTGGCAATAATATCCGGAATGTCATTTTCTGCAACGCTAGACCGCTTATCATCCAGGCTGAAGCCATCGGCTTTCATATCATAAAACCAGACATTATCAGTTCCGCCATGTCCGGTTTTTGTAAAAACCAATATTGCCGTAGAAACTCCTGCATACGGTTTAAATACACCGGAAGGCATAGAAATAACTGCTTCCAGACGATTTCCTTCTACAATCTCCTCACGAATGGATTTATGCGCCTTTGAAGAACCGAATAATACGCCATCCGGTACAATGCAGGCACAGCGGCCGCCGATTTTGAGCATGCGAAGAAACAGTGTGAGGAACAGTAATTCTGTTTTCTTCGTTTTGCACACTTTCAGCAAATCAGCTGAAACCGCATCATAGTCTAAGCTTCCTTTAAAGGGCGGATTTGCTAAAATCAGGCTGTATTTTTCTTTATCCGGATTTTGATCAGATAAACTGTCTCTATATTCAATAAATGGATTTTCCACGCCGTGAGTCATCATATTCATGGCTCCTATACGAAGCATAGTACGATCCATATCAAATCCATGGAACATATGATTCATATAGTGATCTTTATTCTTTCGATCAAAGAAAACTTCCTGTTTCCGATTCTCTTTCAAATACTCACTTGCTGCCACAAGGAAGCCGGATGTTCCACATGCAGGATCACAGATCGTTTCATCTGCTTTTGGCTCCATCATATCTACCATCATACGGATAATATGACGAGGTGTACGGAACTGACCATTAACACCCGCAGTAGCTATTTTTGACAGCAAATATTCATATACATCACCTCGGGTATCAGCATTTTTCAGCTGTGCCATCTGCTCATAGATGCCATCCATTGCCGTTACGATCTTATCAAGCATCAGTGGGGTCGGAACTTTGAAAATTGCATCTCCCATGTATTTAGAGTATGCGCTCTCCTTGTTCCCATGAAGATTCTTAATAAATGGAAATACCATTTCCTGCATATTTGAATACCTCTTAGCTGCCGGAAAATCATGGAATACGCTCCATTTCAGCTGCTTCCCGTCAACAACGCGGTCTCCGATCTGAACATCATCTGCAAAAATACTCTGATAAGGAAGACCTAACATTGCAGCTTCCTTTGCATGAATATTATCAGCATCATCTAAGTCGCGAATGAACATCAGATAGGTCATCTGTTCTACAACATCCAATGGATTTGTCAATCCGCCTGTCCAGAAGATTTCCCAAAGACTGTCTACTTTATTCTTTAATTCGCCTGTAATCATACCGACATTTCCCCTTTACTGAATACTCGATAACAAGTCGATCCTATTATATTGCCACCATCTATGAATAACTGTTGCACGGTGTTTGCATCTTATTGAGCAACTATCCTCAGCTTGCGTTCAATTCTGATAATAACTATAGATAGCATACCATGCACATCGGCTTTTCTGAACTGCAATTGTTATAATGCTTTGTTTTCGATAATATGAATATAAAATACTGGACAGAATCATTCTAACTCTGTCCAGTACTCTGCATATCACAACAACTAATATTGTAAAGCCATTACTTTCGTGATAATTTTTGTCTATCTTTCCATTATAAATCTTCTGCCTTCTTCTTCCACCCTTTTCCGTCCTCCGATGCCTTAAAGTTATACACCGGCTTCATGACATCGATAATCTCCACGGAATCCCGAATCACATCAATGATGTCATCCAGTGACTTGTACGCCATCGGAGCTTCATCCAGGGTGAATTCATTGATGGATGTCGAATAGATTCCTTCCATTGCAGCTTTATAAGTTTCCAGATCCAGTTTCTGTTTGGCATCGGTTCTGGACATGATTCTGCCTGCACCGTGCGGTGCGGAATAGTTCCAGTCAGGATTTCCTTTGCCGACCGCGAGTACAGAACCGTCCCGCATATTGATCGGGATCAGTACCTTTTCACCGGCGTGTGCGGCTATCGCGCCTTTGCGGAGAATCATCTCCTCCACATCGATGTAATTGTGAACAGTATGGAAGGCCTCCGCTGCCGTCATGCCTGTTCTCTCGGTGATGATTTCCGACATCCGTTCTCTGTTTCTCTTCGCAAACTGCTGGCAGATCTCTACATCATGCAGATAGTCATCCATAAAGGAGCCGTAAAGCCAGCAAAGATCCTCCGGCGCATCAAGCTGCTGTGTCTGGAACTCTTTCATCAGCTGCTTCAGAGCATTCTGTATTTCTTTTCTTCTTCCCTGCTCCTTATAAGTTCGGATGATTTCATCCCGTTTCCTGAAGTATTCCTCTTTTCCGGCATGCAGATCGACGGCAAGCTGCTGATAGATTTCCGCCACCTGTCTGCCCAGATTCCGGCTTCCGGAATGAATAACCAGGTAATAGGTTCCGTCTTTCGCCCGATCCACTTCTACAAAGTGATTTCCGCCTCCTAAAGTTCCAAGAGATCTCTCCAGTCTCTTTGTGTCCCGCAGAGCACGATAGCACCGAAGCTCCGTGAGATCGAAGCGCTCCATTCTGCCTTCCCAGACCCTCATTCCGGACGGAATATAATGACAGGCCTCATCGATTTTCTGAAAGTCGAGTTCCTGATCAGAAAGCCTTACCGTGTACATTCCACAGCCGATATCCACGCCAACGATATTCGGACAGATCTTATCTGTGACCGTCATCGTTGTTCCGATTGTACAGCCTTTTCCTGCATGCACATCCGGCATAATCCGGACCTTGCTGCCCTTCGTCAGGTCATAATCGCACATTCTCCTGATCTGCTCGATCGCTCCTTCTTCCACAACTTTTGCGTAGCACACAGCCGTTGTAACGTTCCCCTTAATCTCAAACATCTTATCCACTGCCTTTCTTTTCTCATGCACATTTCATGCATAGCATTTGTTATTCTTTTGCAGATCCGCTTCTTTTGATGCTCTTAAGTTTAACGTCCTGTGCCTGCTTAATCATGGAAAAAAAGTTGCGAGCTCTCAGAGGGCACCCGCTGTAAGGCGCATATCGGCTCTTACAGCCCGCATCTTTTCTGCATCTCCAATCGTTCTTTTATCTGCCGGACAAATGCATCCGGCTTCACTACGTGTATCCTCGGTCCGAATGACAGTATCCGGATTAAGATCTCTGTTTCATCGTCCTTATCATAATGCAGGGTAATCTGATAACTTCTCTCCCCTGTTCTGACAACCTGTTTTTCAAAATGAGCAAAGTGCATCAGCACACGTTCCAGTGCATTTCTTTCATCCAGCAGATCAAAGATCACCGTCCGCGGGCGCAGCAGTTTTTGCTCCCCCTGCTTACATTCCGAAGCCGGACTGCATTTCTCACAGGATATGATTCTTCCGAGATTGATGGTGTGCCCCAACTTCTTTCCGGACCCGATCACGCGGAATTTGTCATCCTTCACTGAATATTCCAGATACTCCGGAATCGTATGCACCGTCATCCGACCTCCGCGGCGATTCACAGTACCAATCTCCAACGGATACTTTCCCCTGATCGCATCCAGAATCAGCCGGAAATTCCGGATATACGTTTCGTCCTCGTAGGGATCACCGTCCGCATACTGATCAAAAATATAGATATCTTCCGGAAGAAACAGCGGTTCCACATCCGGGAATACGACCGGATCATCCGTAAAGAGGCGAATCCTCGGATCCAGTGCAATGGCATTGATCCAGCGTTTCTGCAGGGTTGTAAGCGGCATCGTCGGCTTATGTTTCACCACTGTACTGCCGTCTTTCCTGATGAGCCTCCAGCGTGCTCCCCCAAGTGCTTCCGGTATATTCAGGGAGCTTTCCTCAAAAGCATGTTCCCTGATCAGATTCCTGATTTCTCCGTCCGTCACGTTATGATCAACTGCTGCTGTGAGAATCCTTGCCACTGCCTGAAAATAGGTTCCATAAATCTCATGAAAAAGCATCCTCACTGCCTCCTTCCGTTCCGTAGAGCTCATACATTTTCCGCAGATCTTCTTTAAAGCGGATCTCGTGCTCCCGGTTTGATATCGAGATATCAGTGATGCGGCAGATAAAGGTACGAATCCACGGGAACAGCTCACAGGCATCATAAACATCTGCAGAAAATCTGCTGGTATGCGCGTCCAGATGCTCTACGTACCCGATTCGTTTTTCTCTCTCCAGCCGTTTGGGAATATGCTGCTCATCATCGTTGTAACAGATCGTGAATTCAATATGCTCCATACGGTCACCGGACCAGCTTTCCGTACTTGCTCCCCACATATGAGCCTGCATACCGTTCAGTTTAGACCGCATCTTATCAAACTCTGCAGCTGCATTTCCAATTTTGACACTCAGAATATTGTCAAGACGATAGGTGGTAATACGTCTGAAGCGCGGCACATAGGCCGCAAGATACTGCCTGCCATTCTGCGCACTGATCAGAATTCTGAGAGGCACAACCTGATTTTCCGTAATGCGGTTCTTCTTCCGGTTCAGAAGCTCAACTGTCAGACTGCGCCGATCATGGATTGCTTCCAGTATCTTACAGAGGATCTCACTGTCCAAAGCCCCTGTTATATAGTGATGCTTGAAGGCGAAGTGATCATGATGCACCTGCATTTTATCCAGAAGAAAGGATCCGATCACACCACACGGTGCTGTCTCGGAGAAAAAATCCAGCACATCCGCATCGGGCATTCTGTTGTCTGCCGATCGCCGATACAGCAGGGTTCTTCCTTCTTTCCGGCACTCCAGCAGCCCTTCCTTCACATATTCATTCAGCTTTTTACGGATCGTGGACTCATCAAAAATCCTGGTCTGCTCGAACACCTCCAGATAGATATCCACCTGTGCCGCAATCTCCGAAAGAGGCAGTTCCTTCCCATCCTCCAGAATATCCAGAATCACGAAATGCAGTGTCATGTCTCCTTCAGTGAAACTCTTGGTCTTCCACGCACGGTACAGCGGATTATGCCTTGTCAGCCTGCTGTCTATCGAGAGAAAGACCTGCTTTCCGTCCGCTCCCTGGCGAAAACTCATATAATCGCCAAGCCAGCTCTCGATGCGGCGTTTCTCGTTGTCATAAGAACGTGCACTTTTATTGGTATAGTCTTCACGGGTTTTGAAGCCGTAGACATAGAAATCCCGCATGTATTCGCGGATCTTATTGAAGTTTTTAATCAGTTCGCTGTATGCCACGGTTTCAACTCCTTACGATCATATCCCGGTATCTCACTCAGATCATTATTTCGCTTCATACAATTTCTTTGCTCTCATTATACACCTTATCAAACTATTTCTATAAAAAAGCCACACCGGCACAAACCGATGTGGCTGTTATGATTCAGAAACTGTGCCCTCCTCCGGAGCTTGAACCGCCTCCGCCGCCTCCGCCGGAGGAATCCCCATCGGAGCTGTCCGAAGAGTTCAGTGTTCTTTCTGTCTGATATTTCTTTTTCTTCACGCCGCTGAACCGGTACCTGTTCAGCAGCGTCTCCATCTGCTGCTCCTCAACGGACATCTTCTGAGCCCGGAACGGATGGATCAGCAGATAGTTGCCGAAGAAAGCGATGATCAGGGCAAGCAGGGCATTGCTGATGTACTTCATCGGCTGAGGAATCTCTTCGCCCTCAAGCAGTGCAGTGATCTGTGTAAAGGCCTCTTCTGCGCAGCAGTAGTATTCCTTGCGGCTTGCCATCTTATAGACATTGTCTGTGATGGTATCTGCATATGCCGAAGTGATCGTGTAGCTGATATCTCCGCTGTTGTAAAGCCAGAGCTTCCGGTTCGTCATATCCATTAAAAACAGGCAGCCGTCTTCCTGACCGAAGTATGTCTTATAACATTCCTCAGCATACTCTTCTGCCGAGCGGTCATTCTCTGCTGTAGAAACGAACAGTACGTGACCATAGGCGGTGATCGGCCACATGACATTGACAAGTTGCTCTTCTTCCGCATCACTCAGAAGATCTGCCGCATCATCTATCACTGCAGCATTTTGAGTCTCCTCGTTATAAAATGTCGACTCTTCCGCTGCCGCTGTCTGCGCACCGAAGCACATCAGAAGGATCAGCAGAACAGCTGTCATCTGACATCTCAGAGATTTACGCACGGTCATCACCTCCTGTTCTGTTAAACTGCGGCAGGGGCTGTGTGGAAAGCAGATTGTAGCTCTGGATGAGTGTATAAATCATAAAGAGCACTGCTGCCATACAGAGCACCACGCCTCCGTAATAAAACAGATCCGCTGCCGGTCTTGCAATTGACAGAAGCAGCATACAGATCGCTGCCCCTGCGGAAACTGCAATTGCCTTCGTGCCCAGTGCAGACTGCTGTTTTCTGAGAGGCCGCACCCATATAATCAGATAGACCAGCACTGCAAGCGGTGCCAGGTAATCCAGAAATGCGTAGGCAAATATAAGCGGATAGAGACCAATCACCAGAAACGCCAGCACTGTAATCAGAATCGTTCCGATGCGTGCCAATACGGACTTCTTGTCCTCTTCCTTCTCCCGTTTCACCTTCATTCGCATATTCTGCAGCCTGTTCTCGAGCTCCCGAACATTTTTCCTGAATAAAAATGCACTGAACAGCAGAAAAAGTGCCGCAAGGTTCAGCACTGTCTGCGGCCGCAGAGTAAGGAACAGATTGAGCAGCAGGAAGATCGGCAGCGCCAGCAGAAGGGATGCCGCACTGTAGCGTTTCGGATCAATCGGTGTATCCGCAAACACCTTGCCCGTCTGCCCGTTGACCGCCGCATAGGAGACACGATCACCGTCACGATATGAGAAAAACCATACCGGCAGCAGCGCACAGCTGCAGTCGACCACATCGAGTGAGAAATCCTCTTCCTCCGGAACATCCAGAGTCATCTCCTGAAGCTCCGGATCGCCTTCAAGCCTGCGAATCGTTTCCTCACGTGCGCTCTGAAGAGCCTCCTCCTGATAAGCTTCCTTCTCTACATTAGCCCTGTCCGCATAAAAACCGCTGAGCATAGACGGGGTAAATGTACGCAGCGCGCTCATATCATAGGGCAGTATCGCCGAGCTCAAACGATCTGAAAATGGCTCTGATGCGTCGAACGGAATGTCCGGATATTCTGTTTCCATATGTCCGCTCACATGATAGTAATCGGTTACGGTATAGCTTCCGGATACATATGTTTCTGTTCCGTCTATCCGGATTTTCTCATCGCTCTTTACATGATACATCCAGTACGGCATATAGATGCCGCGGAAGCTCTCGATACATTCTTCGCTCCGTATGGCTTTCGGTGAGAAGAAGGCTCTGCGCATCTTTTTTGCATACGCCTCCTTACAGCCCTCCTTTGTTATCTGAAACGGAATAATGCGCGCCGGCTTTTCCAGCTGTTCGAGCCGTGCCGTGAGCACAGTGGATCCTCCGCAGTAACTGCAGAAAGCCGCAGCCTCTTCGTCCTCGCTGACGATCTCGCCTCCGCAATACGGACAGGTATAAACAGTCGTCTCATACCAAGCCGCAGGAACTCCGTCCTTGTCTTTTGTGATCTTGTACGGATCATAGTGTGAGTCACAGTGCTCGCAGAACAGATCCTGTGAAGTTATATGAAACTTCAGACCGGCACCGCAATTGGGGCATGCATACATACTCTCCTCCTCGCAATGATTCTGAATTGATCGGAAAGTGTCCTACATTCCATGTACAGCCCCTGCGCGGCGAAAGTCAAGAATGAACCCGCTCAAAAAGAAATTTGAACTGTGCTTTTTTATCTGAACCATCTCCGTCCGCTTTTCTTCGGCTCTCCCTGCGTCTTTCCTCTCTTCTCAAAATCCTCATCGATCTTCGCCTTCCAGTTTTTCTCCAGGCTTCCGCTGCTTCTCATCGCACAGATCGCATCTCCCACGACCTCGTAATTCAGCTGTGTGCCTTTCGCATCCGCATGATAATTGACGGCGCGCTCTGCCGGAATTCCGAAGTTTGCAGCTGTCTGCACTGCATCGATGTTCGCACCGAGGAAGATGAATTCCCAGCCGTTTTTCTTCTGCTTTTCCTCAATCATCGCCTTCACCCGGTCCGCTTCATATCGACAGCTTGCATTTTCCATACCATCTGTCGTGATGACAAACATCGTATGCTCCGGCACGTCCTCCTCACGGATGTAGCGATGCACGGTCTCGATGTGATGAATCGCACCTCCGATTGCATCGATCAGCGCCGTGCAGCCGCCGACCATATAATTGCGCTCTGTCATCTTTTCAATCTTTTTGACATCGACCCTGTCATGGATCACCTGGCTCTCATTGGAAAAAAGAACCGTTGAAACGAGCGCCTCGCCCTCCGCCTTCTTCTGCTTCTCGATCATCGCATTAAAACCGCCGATTGTATCGGACTCCAGTCCTGCCATAGATCCGCTTCTGTCTAAGATAAATACCAGCTCTGTCAGATTCTTTCTCATGTTTTCTTCCTCCCTGTATCAGTTGTCTGTTTTAGTTTGTATCAGATGAAATCCAGCGGAATGTCCTCTGATATGAAAAATGACTGCCGGTACGTTTCGTACCTGACAGTCATAGAATACCTGTTTATAAGAGAAAGAAGGTCGCATGAGAAGCGACATTTTCATATACTGCAAATGCAATCGGCAAATCCCCGGTCCTGCCTCTTTTCTGCTCTACAGATGCTCTGCAGATGCTTCACAGATGCTCTGCGAAAAACTTTGTCCTGCGCTTCACAAAATACGGATCAGCAGGGCAATTATGGTTGCACCTCGGAAGGAGGACAAGCTCATACTCTTTGTCGGCGCGATTAAAGGCATCGCAGAGTCTCACCGTCTGCGACATCGAGACATTGTCATCCAGACATCCCACTGCAAGCATCAGCTTTCCCTGCAGATTCTCTGCCTTCTTCGTGATATCACCCTCTGCATAAATCTTCTCGTCATACAGTCCGTAATATCGCTCCGTCCAGGAATGCTCATACATTCTCTGGTCGTAATTTCCCGCAGATGCCACACCGACTTTATAAATCTCCGGATAGGTGAGCATCGCTGTCACCGTCGCGTATCCGCCTGCTGAGTTGCCCCACATACCGACACGGTTCAGATCGAGGAAGGGGAACTGCTTTTTCAGCTGCGGCAGAACATAAACATGGTCCGCATGCCCGCAGCAGCCCTGAATATTGTGATAGCTGAACTCATGGAATTTCTTTCCGCGTCCCGGTGTGCCGCGGCCGTCAAGAATCACTCCGGCAAATCCCAGCTGCGCCATGGTTTCAAGACCGCCGTAGATCTCTCTGCCCTGCGGATTATCCCAGGTGAAGGTTCGCGGAACGTTGTAAATCTGCGCACCGCCGTAGATGTAATCAATCAGCGGATATTCCTTCCCCTCCTCAAGGTTTGCAGGAGGAATCAGCACACCGCTGAGCTTCTGTCCGTCCTCCGCATACACCGTAAACGGAATCGGCGTGACGTAGCCTTTTTCGTACAGTTTTTCTGCATCGGCTCTTTCAAGCACGCGGGGAAGAGTCGGATCAGAAGTCTCTTCGCCTGACGTACGAAGTTCCGATACCTGATCGAAAGGTTCTTCGTCAGGCGTACGCAGCGGAATCTGATCGGACACCTTCTCCTCCAGCGAACGAAGTACCGTTACCGGCGGTTCAATCACGGTGGAATAGGTATCCACAAAACAGTCCCTTCCAACTGACACACTATGGCAGGCATCCTCGGGAGTCAGCCTCTTCATGTCCTTTCCGTCAAAATCAATGACAAAAAGTTGATAGTACAGCGGATCCGAACATCCCTCCACGTTATTGGCATAGAAATAAATCTTCTGCTTTGTCTCATCGACTGAAACGAGCTTTTGTACAATCAGATTCTCATACTCATCCGGGATAAGATCTCCCTCCGAAATCCACTCCGGAGCACAGTTCTTTATGCAATTCGACTTTACTGATTCTCTTTCCGCCAGCGGCCGCTCCTCCGCGCTGCCATCAGCTGCTGCGCACTCCGCTCTTCTGTACCGATACAGATGCGCATATCCGGACGCCTCGCTCCACCAGAATGCAAGCTTTCTGTCCGTTGTCATATAGCAGGAAAAACGGAAGCTGCAGAAGCCGTCCATCGTTCCGAATGCACCTTGATTCAGAAATGTATCCGTGGTCTCACGCAGAATCTCCTCAACCACTCCGGACGCACAGTCCGCAAGATACAGGCGTGCTTCCTTATAGCCTCTGGCGATCCACACAAAGTAAAAACCGCTTCCGTCCTCCAGAAAACGAACGTCTGCTTTTTCTTCGGAAGTAAAAATCGGATACAAAAAATCCGGTGCATCGACCGCTCTCATGATCTTTTCCTGAACATCTCCAATGAACAGTCTGTAATGCGGGATTTCCTCATCCGAATCTTCCGGAAACGGACACGCATAGATCTCAAGCCGGGGTCGGATACTTTCCCCCGGACGTTCAAAAGATGTGATAACCGGAAGCCGCTTTGTGTTCCGTCTGTCTGCCGCATACGTCAAAAAATACCGCTCATCCGGACTGAACAGCACATAAGGAGCATGATCAGAGCCGTCCCTCTTTGATGTCAGCTGACTGTAGATATCAACATGCGCACCGTATTCATAATCCTCTGCACCGTCGAAGGTCAGTCTTGTTCTCTCCCCGCTTTCCGTATCTTCCAGATACAGATCATAATCCTGCAGAAGTACTCGCTTTGTTTTACGCCCGGGAGTTCCTGACGATTCTTCTTCATTACACGCAGCTCCCGCACCTGAGATCACTGCCTCCACCGAACCGAAGCCGGCTGCATTTGCATCCAAAGGAAGGTTGATCTGAACTGTTTCTTTCTGAATCGAGCCGTCCTCCGCCCACGATTCCCGTTCGTATGAAAACGCTGTCTTATCCGGATTCCACTGAATCTTCGGACTGCCGTTTAATACGCAATGTCTGATTTCTTCTGTCTGTAATCTAATCTCGCACATGTTCTGATCCTGCTCCAAAATGATATGATCAGCCGCCAAGCAGCGACTGATCATATTCAAAAAGTGATTATATACTACTTATCTCTGTTGATATGATTTTCCTTTGCCAGTACTGCATCAACTTGATCAGCTGAAAATACATTTCCTTCCTTTATGGAATCAACGCCCTTCTGAAGTTCTGCATCAAGCTGTTCTTTGGTCATTGCCCCGACTGCAAGCGGCTTTGAAGACGGAAGACGCAGTTCAAATGGGATTCCCTTATTTAATACGATCTGGCTGTAAAGCATCTGAATTGCACTTGACGGTGTGATTCCAAGCTGAGAAAGAATCCCTTCCGCATTTTCTTTCAGATTTGTATCTATTCTTGCATATACTGCCGATGTGTTTGCCATTTTATCGCCTCCTTTTCTTCATTATATGAAAGATATATAGCAATTGCAAGCAATTGCAAGCGCAGATATCTCGTTCTGTTTTTATAAGGTAAAAAACGCCTTCAGACTATAGTCTGAAAGCGTTCTGTCTTTTGTCATCGTATTGAATATGATCAGCCGCCAAGCAGCGACTGATCAAATGCAAAGAGTGCTTCGTTTATCTCAAAGATATTGTATTTGCCGTGACGGATGAAGTATTCGATGATGATATCGAATTTGTTCGATCGGGACAGCGCGTAGCCGGCCTTCATCAGCATCTCTTCCGTCTCCTTATAAGACAACTTTAATGCAATGGCAAATGCAATTGCTGTCTGTTTCTTCGGCTTATAGTGTACATCGCTTCTGATCTTGGAGAACAGCTTCCGGTCGATGTTGGCACGCTTGTAGCACTCACTGTCCTTCATGCCTGCCTCTTCGATCTTTCGCAGAAGCATCTGTGAAAAGCTCTCATCTACGTGCTGCAGCATCTCCTCAAGGGTTATATCCTGACAGAATTCATCCGGATTCGGAGCTGTCTGCTCGGAAGGCATTGGAGCTGCCTGC
>JAUNAG010000005.1 GCA_030527685.1 Lachnospiraceae bacterium
CAGGAGAGCACGAAGACCTGGGAGAAGCTGGGAGGTAAATTCCAGGAGAGCACGAAGACCTGGGAGAAACTTGGAAATAAAATCCAGGAAAACATAAAAACTTCGGGAAAAAAGACAGAACGTACAGAGCAGTCCGGTAAGGGAGAAGGCGAGGAAGCAGAGGATGCGTGAGAAAAAGGATTATATGGTTCTGGCATTTCATACCACGACAGAAGCAATGGCCTTTGAGAAACAGGCAGGTATATCCGGTATTCCGGGACGTCTGATTCCGCTTCCGAGGGAAATCAGCGCAGGCTGCGGACTGGCCTGGAGAATCCCGGCCGGGGAATATGAAGAGGCAGAGAAACAGATTCAGATACTTGACGTGAAATTTCAAAGCATCACAGCCTGCAGGCTGTGATGCTTTTCTTTTGAGGTATGATCAGGCATCCGGAAAAGGATGCCTTTATCTTACTTTGTGCAGTTTTCGATCAGTCCTGCGATGATGCCGATTGCATCGGTTCCGGTGCTTTCTTCCATTGCTCTGACATAGGTCTGTCTGTTTTCATAGAGGCGGTCAACTGCCTCGATCAGAGCCGGAGCTGTGACGGTCTCTTCCTCCATGACAACAGAGAAGCCCTGTTTTTCAAAGGAGTGAGCATTCAGAATCTGGTCACCGCGGCTTGCCTTTGCGGAAAGCGGAATCAGGAGATTCGGCTTCTTGAGAGCAAGCAGCTCGCAGATGGCATTGGCGCCGGCACGGGAGATGGCAAGATCAGCCAGTGCGAACAGATCCGGGAGCTCTTCCTTGATGTATTCGTACTGAATGTAGCCTGCGGTTCCGTCAAGGCTGTCGTCCTTCTTGCCCTTGCCGCACAGGTGGATGATTTCATACTTTTTCAGCAGCTCCGGAAGGGCGGAGCGGACAGCTGCATTGACAGCTGCTGCACCGAGAGAACCGCCGATGACAAGGATGACCGGCTTTGTTCCGCTTAAGCCTGTGAAGGAAAGAGCCTTCTGGCGGTTTCCTTCAAGCAGCTCTGCACGGATCGGTGTTCCGGTGAGAACTGCCTTGTCTGCCGGAAGTTCTTTGACTGTCTCGGGGAAGTTGCAGCAGACCTTTGTGGCCATCGGAATGCAGAGTTTGTTGGCAAGACCCGGTGTCATATCGGATTCGTGGCAGATGACCGGAATCTTCAGAGCTTTTGCAGCTGCGACAACCGGAACGGAGACGAAGCCGCCCTTGGAGAAGACGACATCCGGACGAAGCTTCTTTAAAGCCACGCGTGCCTCATGCATACCTTTAATGACACGGAAGGGATCAGAGAAGTTTTTCAGATCGAAGTAGCGGCGGAACTTTCCGGTTGAGATACCCGTATACGGGAGATCATAGTCGGCAACCAGCTTTTTTTCGATTCCGTCATAGGAACCGATATAGCAGATCTCGTAGCCCATCTCACGAAGCTTCGGAAGAAGAGCAATGTTCGGTGTGACATGGCCGGCAGTACCACCTCCGGTCAGAACAATTCTTTTTTTCATTTAAACCTCCATTCCCGCTTTGCGGGCACCATCAGTCGTAAAAGTCCTGCTTTTTATGCGCGGTGGCTCGCGCCTTTTGTCAGAACATATGATATAATATGAATAAGTAATTCAAAAACGTGCAACAGTTATAAAGAATAGTTACTCCAATATATACACAAAACAGATGCGAATTGTATCTGCTGTGCAGTTTCGGATGACAGCGGTTCAAAAACCGCCGGACATTCAAACCACAGTATAGCATAAGGAGGACAAGGGATGAAGCTTACATTTATCGGAGCTGACCACGAGGTAACCGGAAGCTGCCACTATCTGCAGGCCGCCGGAAAGAATATCCTTGTTGACTATGGAATGGAGCAGGGCAGAAATACCTTTGAGAATGCGCCCCTTCCTCTGAGTGCGGGAGATATCGATTATGTGTTCGTGACGCATGCGCATATCGATCACACAGGGCTGCTGCCGCAGCTTTCCGCGCAGGGCTTCCACGGAAAGATCTTTGCAACCTATGCAACCTGCGATCTCTGCCAGATTATGCTTCTGGATTCTGCACACATTCAGGAATTTGAAGCCGAGTGGCGCAACCGCAAGGGCATGAGAAAAGGTCTGCCTGCCTATGTGCCGCTTTATACGACAGAGGATGCGGAGAAGGTCTGCCAGCGGTTTATTCGCTGCCCGTATGATCAGGAAATCGATGTCTGTGAAAATATCAGAATCCGTTTCAATGATGTCGGCCATCTTCTCGGTTCTGCCGCTATTGAAGTATGGGTAAAGGAAGACGGCGAGGAGACAAAGATTGTCTTCTCCGGTGACGTGGGCAATACAGATCAGCCGCTCTTAAAGGAGCCGAAGAAGATCAGCGAGGCGGATTATCTTCTGATTGAATCGACCTACGGTGACCGCAGCCACGGCGAAAAGCCGGACTACAGAACAGCCCTTGCCGAGATTCTGCAGAGAACCTTTGACCGTGGAGGAAATGTGGTCATCCCATCCTTCGCAGTAGGCAGAACACAGGAGATGCTCTACATCATCCGTGAGATCAAGGAACAGAATCTGGTGAAGGGACATGAAGACTTCCCGGTTTATGTGGACAGTCCGCTGGCTGTCCGGGCAACCGGTATCTTCAACAGACATAATCAGGACTGCTTCGACGGCGAGGCACAGCAGATGATTGCCGACGGCATCAATCCGATTGATTTTCCGGGACTGGAGCTGGCGACAACGTCGGATGAATCGAGAGCAATCAACCTTCTTGATACGCCGAAGGTCATCCTTTCGGCAAGCGGCATGTGCGATGCAGGCCGCATCAAGCATCATCTGAAACATAACTTATGGAGAAGAGATTCCACGATCCTCTTTGTCGGCTATCAGGCAGAGGGATCACTCGGACGTGAACTCATTGAGGGCGAGAAGGAAGTCACTCTTTTCGGTGAGACAATCAAGGTTCAGGCGGAGATCAAGAGCCTGAAGGGTATCTCCGGACATGCGGACAGAGAAGGCCTGCTTGACTGGGCATCGGGCTTTACAGAAAAGCCGAAGAAGGTCTTTGTCGTGCACGGTGATGATACTGTGGTACAGCCGTTTGCGGACCTGCTGCAGGAGAAGCTGGGCTTTGATACTTTCGCACCGTATTCGGGAACGGTGTGGGATCTGACGAATAATGTCTGTGAGAAGATGACCGAAGGCATCCCGTTCGTGAAGAGAGATGAGAACGGCGTTCCGATTACAGAGGAAGAGCATAAGGCTGCGAAGAAGGATGCTCCGTTTATTCGTCTTGAAAATGCTCTGAAGAGACTGGCAGCAGTGGTACATTCCTGCCGAGGTCTTCCGAACAAGGATCTCGCGCGATTTGCGGAACAGATTCAGTCTCTGTGTGATAAGTGGAAGCAGGAATGAAAAAATTGCGAACTGCCGGAAAGGCGGCGACGGAGCACTGAGAATGTGAACAGAGATGTATAAAACAAAACCAGGGCCATGAACCGGCACGGGAGTGTCAGATTCATGACCCTGGATGTTTATATGCTTTTCCTCAGCTTTATTCGTGAATGGCAGTCTTCAGAGCCTGTGCCAGCTGATCCGGACATGAGGTTTTCTTCATGCCGCAGATGGTGCCCTCAAGCTTTTCGATGCATTCGTGAACATCCATGCCTTCTACAAGGCGGGAGATTCCCTTTAAGTTGCCGTCGCATCCGCCGGAGAACTTTACATTTCTTACTTTGTCATCTACAATGTCAAACTGAATCATCTGAGAGCAGGTGCCCTTAGTTTTAAATAACATGATACGGTTACCTCCTGAAAAAGAATACTTGATACAAATGTCAGAAGTCATACTTTTGACGACTGAATCATATTCGATGATCGAATTATGGCACATCTGAAGCAGAGTGTCAAAGCAGATTGAACTGCCGCGCCGTCCGGCTGCAAAGACGGCAATGCGGATGACAGGTACAGTCATCCGAACCCGGGCAATATTAAAAATAGAAGAAGGAGCACGAAGATGGGGATTCTGATTAAAAATGCACATATTCTCGGAACGCCGGAGAATGAAAGAGCCGATGTCTACATTACGGAAAACAGAATCACAGGCATCAACAAGGAGCCGAGAAGCTTTCTGGCAGATGAGGTGATCGATGCATCACACAAGACGCTGATGCCCGGTCTGGTGAACTGCCATACACATGCCTATATGTCACTGATGCGCAATTACGCAGATGACGTTCCGTTTGCAGAATGGCTGTTCGACAAAATTGTTCCGGTTGAGGATTCCCTCAGCTCAGAGGACGGCTACTGGGGCAACATGCTCTCGATCATCGAGATGATCCGTACAGGTACAACAACCTTTATGGATATGCAGATGTTCCCGCGCATGGCAGTCAAGGCCTGCGCAGACAGCGGCATGCGTGCCGTGATCTCCCGCGGCATTCAGGGCGAAAGCCGTCATGACGAGGGTGCAAAGCGCCGCCTTGCGGAAGCATTTGACGAGATGGAATACGGCCGTTCTATCGGAGCACCGTGCACTTTTGCACTCGGCCCGCACGCAATTTATACCTGCGGCGAGGACCTGCTCCGCTATGTGGCAGAACTTGCAAAGGAAAAGGACATGCTTGTGACCACACATCTGTCCGAGACTCAGAACGAGTTCGATACCTGCCTGAAGGAGCACGGCTGCACTCCGACAGAATATATGGAGCAGCTGGGACTGCTTGATACAAAGATTGTATTTGCCCACTGCGTCTATCTCTCCGATCATGATTACGAGCTGCTGGCCCGCCCGAATGTCTATGCCGCAACCAATCCGGCAAGCAATATGAAGCTGGCAAACGGCTTCGCACCGGTTCCGCGCATGCTGAAGGAAGGCGTCAACGTCTGCCTCGGAACAGACAGCGCAGCAAGCAATAATGCACTGAATATGTTCGGGGAAATGCATCTGCTGTCGATGGCGCAGAAGGGACAGACGAAGGATGCCCTCGCCGTTACCGCAGAGGAAACCATCCGGATTGCCACAAAGAACGGTGCAGACGCACTCGGACTGGACCGTCTCGGATCAGTGGAAGTCGGAAAGACAGCCGACCTGATCCTGATTGACGAGAACTATCCGAACCTTCGCCCGCTGTACAACAGACAGGCAGCTCTCGTTTACTCCGCAACAGGCAATGAAGTCAGCGATGTCATCATCAACGGCCGTGTCGTAATGAGAAACAAGAACCTGACAACCATTGATGAGGAAAAGGTCTACTACGAGACTGAAAAGATCGCAGCCCGCTTCAGATAATCAGACTGCGGACGAGCGATTAAAAAAGCAGCCCCTTACATAAAAAAGGTCTGTAAAAGGGCGGCATGAACAGTAAGGTAACAACTGCAGCATCGGCTGCGGATTATGCATAACTAAAGAAGAGGAAGACAGACATGAGTGAAATCAGAAATGCAGCACTTGCAGATTCCGGAAACCGTAAAATTGACTGGGTTGAGTCTCACATGCCGGTGCTCTCCAGCATCTGCCGTGATTTTGAAAAGACAAAGCCGTTCGAGGGAATGAAAGTCGCTATCTCCGTTCACCTCGAAGCAAAGACTGCTTATCTTGCCTGCGTATTCAAGGCAGGCGGAGCTGAAGTATATGCAACAGGCAGCAACGTGCTCTCCACACAGGATGATGTCGCAGCTGCTCTTGCATCCCGCGGTATTGAGGTATTTGCATGGCATGCTGCAACAGCAGAGGAGTATGACCGCCATCTGGCAGCAGTTCTTTCTCCGGGTCCGAACATCATCATTGATGACGGCGGCGATCTGGTCAACATGATGCACAGCCGTTTCCCGGAACTGATTCCGCAGGTAATCGGCGGATGCGAAGAGACAACAACCGGTATCATCCGTCTTCTGGCAATGGATAAGGCGGGCAGCCTGCATTTCCCGATGATGCTTGTCAATGATGCAGAAATGAAGCATCTGTTTGACAACCGTTACGGCACAGGCCAGTCAGTCTGGACCGCAATCAACAAGACTACCAACCTTGTAACAGCCGGCAAGCAGGTTGTCGTTGCTGGTTACGGCTGGTGCGGCAAGGGTGTTGCTATGCGCGCAAAGGGTCTCGGCGCACGCGTTATTGTCACAGAAGTGGATCCGATCAAGGCAATTGAGGCTGTCATGGACGGCTTCACTGTTATGCCGATGAAGGATGCCGCACCGCTCGGTGATATCTTCGTAACCGTAACAGGCTGTGCAGGTGTCATCCGCATGGAGCATATGCTGACCATGAAGGAAGGTGCAATTCTGACAAATGCAGGACATTTCAATGTCGAAGTCGACTATGCAGCTCTGGAGGCTGAGGCAGTCAAGAAGGAGCTTCGCCGTGAGAACATTGTCGGCTATACACTTTCCAACGGACGCTCTGTCAACCTGATCGGTGAAGGCAGACTGGTCAATCTGGCAGCAGGTGACGGCCATCCGGCAGAAATTATGGATATGAGCTTTGCTGTACAGGCACTGGCTGCACAGTATCTTGCAAAGCATAAGGGCGAGAAGCTTCCGATGATCAACCGCGTTCCGGAAGAAATTGACCGCGAGATCGCTGAGAGAAAGCTTCGCTTCCTGGGTGTGGATATTGACAGGCTGACAGAGGAACAGGATCGTTACCTGCACAGCTTCAACGTCTGATAAAAGAGAGGAAATAATGCGAGTCTGGGGCAGAATCTGGGAAAACGGGCATATGCTGCGTGATACAGTCGTTGAAGATTACAGTGAAGATACGCGGACACATAAGGTATTCCGGTGTCTGGAGGCGGTCTGCATGGAGTTCGATCTGGAGGTTCCGCAGTGGCTGAATCCGAATATCAGGGAGTTTCAGAATACGTCCAAAACCCGTTTCAGTCAGGACAGCTTTATCGAAGAGATTGAATTTGATTATCTCGAGATTCAGATTATTGAGGAAGACTGATCCGCAAAGGATGAATGGTTTCAATCCCGAAAGAAAGAGAGAAACGAAGATAGCATGCATGACAGACTGACACAGGGTGATATTGATAAGATGCAGGAAGAGATCGACGAGCGCCGCCTGAAGCTGCAGCCGGAGCTGATCAAGGCTGTACAGGAGGCAAGAGCGCAGGGCGATCTTTCCGAGAACTTTGAATATTACGCTGCAAAGAGAGAAAAACGGCAGAATGAAAGCCGGATCCGTTATCTGGAGAATATGATCAAGACAGCCATTCTGATCGAGGATCATGCGGCTGCCGACGAAGTCTCGATGAATAAAAGCATCGAGGTATATTTTCCGGAGGATGATGAGACGGAAGTTTTCCGTATCGTCACCACGATTCGCGGAAATTCGCTGAAGAATCTGATCTCGATTGAATCCCCGCTTGGAAGAGCACTGCTGCATCACCATGTCGGTGACACGGTGCATGTAAAGGTGGATGACCGCAGCGGCTATGATGTCGTGATTAAGGGAATCGGCGTGGACGAAGGCGAGGATGCGGATACCATTCGGAGCTTTTGACAAAATGACTGCAGAGGTTCGTCAATCTGGCGAGCTTCTGCATTTTTTTTTGTCTAAACCGTCATGGTGCTGAAGAGAGCTATCAGGTACTATAGAGTCATAGAAAAAAACAGCCGCAAAGACCGGCGCATCTATTCAGGAGGAATGAAAAAATGGCAAGCCTTTCTCTGAAGCATATTGATAAGACATATCCGAACGGCTTTAAGGCTGTTAAAGACTTTAACCTTGAAATCGCAGATAAGGAATTCATCATTTTCGTAGGCCCGTCCGGCTGCGGAAAGTCCACAACCCTTCGTATGGTTGCAGGCCTTGAAGATATCACAGGCGGTGAGTTCAAGATCGACGGCAAGCTGATGAACGACGTCGAGCCGAAGGACCGTGACATTGCCATGGTTTTCCAGAACTACGCTCTGTATCCGCATATGACAGTATATGACAACATGGCATTCGGTCTGAAGCTCCGCAAGGTTCCGAAGGATCAGATCGACAAGGCAGTCAGAGAAGCTGCTAAGATCCTTGACCTGGATCAGCTCCTTGACAGAAAGCCGAAGGCTCTTTCCGGCGGCCAGAGACAGCGTGTTGCCATGGGCCGTGCAATCGTCAGAAATCCGAAGGTCTTCCTGATGGACGAGCCGCTGTCCAACCTGGACGCTAAGCTTCGTGTTCAGATGAGAACAGAGATCTCCAAGCTTCATCAGAGACTCGGCGCTACCATCATCTACGTTACACATGACCAGACAGAGGCTATGACACTGGGAACCAGAATTGTCGTCATGAAGGCAGGCGAGGTTCAGCAGATTGATACACCGCAGAACCTGTATGATCATCCGTGCAACCAGTTCGTCGCAGGCTTCATCGGCTCTCCGCAGATGAACTTCATGGATGCTGTTATCAGCGCTAAGGGCAACACCGTTACAGCAACTGTCGGCGGCCAGACACTGACTGTTCCGGCTGACAAGGCTGCAGCTCTGAAGGAGTATGACGGCAAGACAGTCGTTCTCGGCATTCGTCCGGAAGATGTTCACGATGAGCAGGAATATCTTACAAAGTTTGCAGATGCTACAATCGAAGCTCCGATCCGTGTATACGAGCTTCTCGGCGCAGAAGTATTCCTGTACTTCGATTTCGCAGGCACACAGATGACAGCCCGCGTAAATCCGAGAACACCGGCAAGAGCAGGCGACACAGTCAAGTTCGCTTTCGATATGTCCAAGACACATTACTTCAACAAGGAAACGGAGAAGACAATCGTCGACTGATCCGAATTGCAAAACTGACACAAGGGAGTCGTTCCGAAACGGAGCGACTCCCTTTTTAGTTCACAATAAAGATAAAGTGTTGTAAGATACTGTAATAGCCCTGCGAAGCACGAAGCAATCGGCTGTTACAGGGAGTGATAGCCTCGCCCTGCGAAGCACGAAGCAATCGGCTATTACAGAACTACCGGAAAAAGGAGATCTCAGCATGAGCGGAGACAGCCGCTTCGCGGAAGCACTGGAGGAACTGAACAGAGTAACAGGACTGAAGCTTTCTGTCGAATCGGAGGACGAGGAGGCAGCGGAGAAACTGCAGATGCTTGCGGCAGCCTATCGTGACCGCTTTGACAAAAACGGTTTTATCCGAAAGCTCATGTCCGGAGGCGTGGAGGAAGCGGAGCTGTATTCATCGGCGGCGCGATTCCACATCGCAGACAGACAGCGGAGAATTGTTTATGTCGTGGAACTCGATGAGCGTCACGGTGAAGATGCCGCCCGCGTCATGAAATCACTGTTTGTGACTAAGACGGGAGACCTGTTTGCAGAACTCGGCGAGAGACGTCTTGCTCTGATCAAAACAGTGCAGCCGAAGGATACAGCGGATACAGCGGACAACCTGGCGCATACCATCGTCGATATGCTGAATACGGAGGTTATGATTCCGGCGCATGTCGGATACGGTGCCGTTTCGGAAAGCCTCAGCACGATTCCGCAGGCCTGCAGGGAAGCCATGCTGGCACTGGAGATCGGCAGAGTCTTTGATCTTTCAGAGACGGTTTACCGCTATGACCGCCTGGGTGTGGGACGTCTGGTTCACGATCTTCCGAGGGAATCGGCAGAGCTGTTCCTGAAGGAAGTGTTCGGAAGCAGAACACCGAAAGATCTGGATGCCGAGACGGTAGAGATTGTAAATGCATTTTTCGATAATAATCTGAACTTATCGGAAACGGCACGGCAGCTGTATATTCACAGAAATACGCTTGTTTACCGGCTTGAGAAGCTGAATGCGCTGATCGGGCTGGATCTGAGAAATTTTGATGATGCACTCAGACTGAAGCTTGCCATGATGATCGCAGACAGTCTGAAAGCAAAAAATGACAGAGGAATCTGACAGGAGGAGAGAATGATGAAGCTCTATGATCACGGCGTCTATCTGATCGGCGGAAGAACACTTGCAGATGAAGCTCCGCTTTCAAAGGTAGAAGCAAAGAAGGGCACAATCGCCTACGGTATCTTAAAAGATCACAATACATCCGGCAGCATGGAGCAGCTGCGCATCAAGTTCGATGCACTGACTTCTCATGATATTACCTATGTCGGTATTATTCAGACGGCAAGAGCTTCCGGTCTGGAGCGCTTCCCGATTCCCTATGTGCTGACAAACTGCCACAACTCACTTTGCGCAGTAGGCGGCACTATCAATGAAGACGATCATGTATTCGGTCTGACAGCAGCAAAGAAATACGGCGGCGTCTATGTACCGCCGATGCAGGCCGTTATCCACCAGTATGCAAGAGAGATGCTTTCCGGCGGCGGAAGAATGATCCTCGGTTCCGACAGCCACACCCGTTACGGTGCAATGGGCACCATGGCAATGGGCGAGGGCGGTCCGGAGCTCGTAAAGCAGCTTCTGAACAGAACCTATGATATTGCAATGCCGGAGGTGGTCGCTGTCTATCTGAAGGGCGAGGTGCAGCCGGGAACAGGCCCTCAGGATATCGCTCTGGCCATCATCGGTGCTGTCTTCAAGAACGGCTATGTAAAAAATAAGGTCATGGAGTTTGTGGGACCGGGTGTTGCAGGTCTCTCCATGGATTACCGTATCGGCGTCGATGTTATGACGACTGAGACAACCTGCCTGAGCTCTGTCTGGGAGACAGATGCCAGAACAGAGGAGTACTTTGCAATTCACGGAAGACCGGATGCCTATAAGGCACTGACTCCGGCAGCAACAGCCTACTATGACGGCTGCATCGAAATCGATCTCTCCGAAATCAAGCCGATGATCGCTATGCCGTATCATCCGAGCTGCGTTTATACAATCGATGAGGTCAACGATCATCCGTATGAGATCCTGAAGGAGGCAGAAGAGCGCGCAAAGGTTTCCTTTGGAGACAAGGTTTCTGTTGATCTGCAGGGCAAGGTCAGAGACGGACGTCTCTGCGTAGACCAGGGTATTATTGCAGGCTGTGCAGGCGGCGGTTTCGAGAACCTCTGCGATGCAGCCGATATCCTTCGCGGAAAGAGCATCGGCTCCGGCGCCTTCTCACTCAGCGTCTATCCGGCATCCATGCCGGTCTACCGCGAGCTGATGAAGAACGGCTCCATGGCTGATCTGATCGATGCGGGTGCTGTTGTGAAGCCGGCCTTCTGCGGACCGTGCTTCGGCGCAGGCGACACACCGTCCAACAATGCATTCTCCATCCGCCACTCCACCAGAAACTTCCCGAACCGTGAAGGTTCCAAGGTACAGGAAGGCCAGATCTCCTCTGTTGCTCTGATGGATGCACGTTCGATTGCGGCAACAGCTGCCAACCAGGGCAAGCTGACTTCCGCAGCAGAATATGCAGGCGAATACACAAAGCCGGCTTACTATTTCGACTCCGGCATTTATAAGAACCGCGTCTTTGACAGCCACGGCGAGGCAGATCCGTCTGCAGAGCTTGTCTACGGTCCGAACATCAAGGACTGGCCGCAGATGCCGGCACTTGCCGACAACCTGCTGCTGAAGGTTGTCTCCGAGATTCATGATCCGGTCACAACAACAGACGAGCTGATTCCGTCAGGCGAGACCTCTTCTTACCGCTCCAATCCGCTGAAGCTCGCATCCTTCGCGCTTTCCAGAAAGGATCCCGCTTATGTGGGACGCGCACAGGAAGTACAGAAGGCGGAAAATGCAGTTCTCGCCGGAAACGCACCGGCAGCAGTTCTTCCGGAGCTGGAGAGCGTAATGGAAACCGTAAAGGCAGAACTCGGCATCGATCTCAGTGCCTTTGCAGCAGAGGCCGCTTCTGTTGCGGCAGCGGATGCATCTGCTGTTTACGAACCGCTGAAGCTCGGCATCGGTTCTACAATCTTTGCCGTAAAGCCGGGTGACGGCTCTGCCCGCGAGCAGGCTGCTTCCTGCCAGAAGGTACTTGGCGGCTGGGCAAATATCGCAAATGAGTATGCAACGAAGCGCTACCGTTCCAACCTGATCAACTGGGGCATGCTGCCGCTGCTGATTCAGGAAGGCGAGCTTCCGTTTGCAAACGGCGACTGGATCTTTGTTCCGGATATCGCAGCAGCTGTTGCGGAGAAGAGACCGGAGATTCAGGCTTATGCAGTAAGAGACGGCAAGGCAGCTGCATTTACCATGACACTCGGTGATCTGACAGATGACGAGAGAGAGATTATCGGAAACGGCTGCCTGATCAATTATTACAGAAAGCACTAAAAGCGCCGGTTCATACGGCGGAATCCGTTTTCAAAGGAGCGTATGCGGGAAAACGGATTGATACGGAGGAAGGAATGAAGTTTTTTGTAAAAGAGATTCTGCCTTATGTGGCGATCGTGGCAGCCGTGCTGCTTCTGAACAAATTTGTTCTGATTAATGCAAAGATTCCGTCACAGTCGATGGAGACAACTCTGATGACACATGACCGCCTGTTCGGAAACAGACTGGCGTACATGAACGAAGATCCGCAGCGTCATGATATTGTGATCTTCCGTTATCCGGACGATGAGACGCAGCTGTTCGTCAAGCGTCTGATCGGTCTCCCGGGAGATACGATTGAGCTGCGTGACGGCGTTGTCTACATCAACGGCGAGAAGGATGAGGACCAGGAAGAATTCACATCCACAAACAGACATGACAATTACGGACCGGTGACGGTTCCGGAAGGCTGCTACTTTATGCTTGGCGACAACCGTGCACACAGCAACGATTCAAGATTCTGGAACAACACCTTTGTGAAGAGAGAGCAGATTGTGGCAAGAGCGGGCTTCCGCTACTGGCCGCTCAATCAGATCGGCTTCGTCAATAAGCATGCAAAGAACTGACAAAAGAGAAAGGGCCGCCCGATGAGGGCGGTCTTTTTTGCTGTACAGAACGGTATGGAAGTATGTGTATAAGCCGCAGGAATGCCGGCCTGGTTTTGAAACGGTACTTTTAAAGTTGAATATAATATTGTAAAAAATCAGACAATATATCAAATTAATGCATAATGAACTGACGACATAATTTATTTACAATATATATTCTGTATATTGTGTTGACAGAAGAGGGTCATTCTGCTATATTAGTCCTATCAAAAGAAACACCTAACCGATAACCCACTCAGAAATCAGAACTGCCAACAAGATTTATCATCTGATCGGAGACGAGAAATCCGATAGATGCATCAGCTCTGAAGAATCAGATATTTCTTTCCAGTAACAAAGAAAGTAAGAAGACGATTTATCAAAGGAAAAGAGATATCGAAGAAAGAAGCAAAACCAAAGCAGCCGTCTGAAGACTGAGAACCTTAAAAAGAAGAGGAGGATGTTTCCATTGGACACATTTGAAGAACCGATCTACGCAGCTCCTCTGTATGATATCGGCAGCATCCGGTAATTCCCGACAAGAAAACCATTTCACATGAACGGTATAGAATACCGAAGATCCCGACAGATCACCCCCTAAAGCGAAATGGTATATCCCCCGGATGATCATACAAGAGAGAACATGCCAATCGATTATATCGGATGAAGGTTTTGAGCTAGGAATGTCTCCTGCCTGTACAGCTTGCGCAGACAGCGAAGGCCGGAAAAGGAACCGATCATCGATGTGAAACTTTATAATCGAATATACAGATGGTCAGAAATACGATCCCAACTCCTCAAACCGATGTGTACCGGATGAGTCGAGCAGGAACGCTGGAAGACATCACAAAATGGATATGAATCTTCTAAATCGAAAGATGAGCCGGGAATAAAAATAAAACTTCATTATAAAGAACCTGCATCAATAGTGACTGGTCAACTTTATTGATAACGTTTAAGGCGAGACGAAAATAAGTCCTTAAATATTAGAAGAGGAAAATCAATTAATTGAATAATGAAGAATTTTAGGACGGCCGCCGTGATACGAAAAGGTATGACGACGGCCGTCTTGTCGTGCGCTCAAAAGTAGTGTATAAAAAGATAGGAGGCGAAGAAATGAGAGAGCTGAATATTCTTTTTGAAGACGATATGCTGATTGCTGTCCATAAGCCGTATGGACTTGCCGTGGAGAGCGCGAACGTGACACAGGCTGATCTGATCAGTCTTCTGCGGACCCATCTGAACGGTGCTGAAGTTTTTCCGGTTCACCGGATTGACCAGCCGGTTGAAGGCATTGTGATTGCGGCAAAGACGAGAGCAGCAGCGGCGGCTCTTTCGGCACAGCTGACAGACGGAAGAATGAAAAAAATGTATATGACCGCTGTGGACGGCACCATTCCGGAGGAGTCCGGTGAGCTGACCAACTGGCTGCTGATGGATCGCAAGATCAATCGAAGCCGCGCACTTCCGTACAGGGAGGGCGAAAAAAAGCCGGCAAAGGATGCCAGAAAAGCGATTCTGAGATACAGAAAGACAGGGGAACATCTCCTGGAGGTGGAGCTTCTGACAGGCCGTCATCATCAGATTCGTGCGCAGCTGTCTGCGGCAGGCATGCCGATCAGGGGAGACAGAAAGTACGGCGGAAATCCGGATCCGGGTCTGCCGAAGGGTGCCATTGCACTCTGCGCATACCGGCTTACGTTCGTTCATCCGGGCACAAAGGAAGAGATGTGCCTGCAGACAACGGCAGCATGGTGTGAAGAGTAAAAAAAGAGAAGCCCTGTGAGGAAAACAAGACCTTGCGGGATGCTGATCGATCAGGGGAGTAAAGCAAAAGTGAAAAAGAGATTGATGAAGCTTCTTGCCTATATTGTGCTTTATCTGGCGGGAGTGATTGTATTTTCCAATTTTTCGGTGCTGCAGAGACAGCAGACTGTTGATTCATCGGTACTGACGAATCCGACACTTCCGGTGATGTGTGTCGATGTGAACGGCAACAAGGTCAATCGCATGTTCGGCTATCGGCAGGAGATGGATGCCACGAATATGCGCGGCGCGCTGATTCCGATGACAACAAAGCGCGCACTCACGGTTTCCTATAAAGCATATCGCAACAAGGTGCGCTCGGTGTCCTATGAGATTTCGGCACCGGATACAGGAGAGGTCGTGGAGAATGCCAAGATCGGAAGCTTTTCAGAAGACGGTGAATACCAGACAGCGACATTTTCCTTATCGGAACCGATCCTGATGAACCGCGAGTATCCGATTCGTTTCACGATTTCGACCGACAGCGGAGACGTGTATTATTATGCACGCGTCATTCAGCGCTCCGATCCGGTTACAGACAAGTATGTACAGTTTGTCTATGATTTCTATGAGGGCTGCACCAATCAGCAGGGTGCATCGGAACTCAATTCCTATCTTGAGACAGACGATACGATTACCAATAATTCCTACACATCTGTTGATATCAGGTGTTCTCTGAAGCAGATTACATGGGGTAATCTGAAACCGCAGATTTACCGCAAGGCGGTTCCGACGATCCGCGAAATCAACGGTGAGACCTGCACGATTACGAATGACTATCTGATTTCCGCAGAAGGTGACGGCGGTCAGGAAGTCTATCATGTCTGGGAGTATTACAGACTTCGCTATTACAACAGCCGCATGATGCTGCTGAATTTCAACCGCAAGGCTCTGCAGGTCTTTAACGGAGAATCTTCGCTTTCGATCAATGCAAACGGTGTCATGCTCGGAGTGGCTGAGCGTGATGTCGAATATGTGAGCAACAATACAGCAAGCATCGTGGCCTTTATTCAGGATGGTGCGCTGTGGGAGTTCAATTCCGGAGCACAGAGACTTTCGAGAGTCTTCTCCATGCGCGATGTCGGAAGCGAGACGGACGAGCGCAATGACAACAATGATTACGAGATCCGCATTATCCGCGTATCGGAGAGCGGAGGCATCGACTTTGTTGTCGGCGGCTACATGAGCCGCGGTGAGCATGAGGGTCAGCAGGGTGTGTCCGTCTGCCACTATAATCCGGAGACCTCTACTGTTTCGGAGCGGGCATTTATCCAGTATAATCGCTCGGCGGCACAGCTCTCCAAGGATCTTGACATCCTGTGCTATGTGACGACAGGCGATGTCGGCTACTTCTATCTGCAGAGAGCCATTTACCGGATCGAGCTGGAATCAGGTGCGGCAGATGTCGTTCTGGACAATATCAATCCGGACTGCCTTGTTTCCTCAACGGACAACAGCATGGTGGCATGGATGCCGGAAATGCAGCCGGATGCGGCATCTTCTATTACAGTGATGGCGCTGGAGACCTCTTCAGCAAGAAATATTCCGGCAGCGGCAGGTACTTATATTAAGGCACTCGGCTTCCTGAACGACGACTTCCTGTACGGAATCGCCAGCCAGTCCGACTTAAAGACCGGACCTTCCGGAGATGTGACATTTGCCATGAGCGAGCTGCGGATCGAGGAGTTCAGCGGAACACTTGTGAAGGACTATAAGCACGACGGAATCTATGTCACGGATGTGCAGATGGAGCCGGGACTTGCGCAGCTGACCTGTGCGACGAGAGACAGCGAAGGCAATTATCAGCAGACAGCGGATGACAACATCATGAACAATCTGCAGTCAGAAAAGAGCGCGGTGACAGTGTACCTCTACAATTCGAGCAGACAGGGCACGATTGTGACACTGAAGATGCCGGGAAGCGTGACGAATCTCTCTCCGAATGTGACGGATTTCAGTATGCGCTATCTGCAGAATCATCCGGCAGGCGTTGTCTATCAGGAATCAGACAGCTACGTGCTCTATTATGTATATGCGGGCGGCCGTCTGCAGGGCATCTATACAGATCCTGCAAGAGCCATTACGGAGGCGGATGAACAGGTCGGTGTAGTGATCAACCAGGAAGGCCAGTATATCTACGAGCGAGGAAATAAGCAGACAAAGACAGAGCTTCACAATGAGGACATTCCGGCAGCGGTGCTGGCAGGTGAAATCAATGCGGACATGCTGGACATGCAGGTCGGAGACGATGTCACGGTCATGAACCTGGCAGGCTGCACACTGGATCAGGTATTGTACCAGCTTTCACAGGGACGCGCTGTCATTACAAAACTGGCAGACGGATCCACCGCTGTCATCGTCGGATATGACCATTACAATACACTTCTTCTGAATATGCAGACAGGAGAACACTATTACATGGGTATCAACGACAGTACGGCAAGTATGCTGGAGGGCGGCAATATCTTTGTCAGCTATATTGAACGTCAGGCAACGATTAAGGCGGATTGACAAGAAGAAATCCAAAGGGTAAAATTATTTATTAAATTCGCAGGGATTAAATGGACAGGGTCTCTGACGAACAGGATAGGAAAGGATGGTAAATTAGGTATGAACGCAAAGAAAATGATGGCACTTGCGCTGACAGCAGCCATGACAATGAGCATGGGTGCAGCACTTGTTTCTGCAGATGATGCAGTATGGAAGATCGGTATGATCGGACCGCTGACGGGTCCGGCTGCTAACTACGGTACATCCGTTGATAAGTCTGCACAGATCGCTGTTGAGGAGATCAATGCAGCCGGCGGTATCAACGGTTACCAGATCGAGTACAGAGGTGAGGACGACGAGCTTGACAGCGAGAAGTCTGTTAACGCTTACAACACACTGAAGGACTGGGGTATGCAGATCCTTGACGGCTGTACAACATCCGGCTGCTCCATCGCTGTTTCCGAGAAGACAAAGGAAGATAAGCTTTTCCAGATCACACCGTCCGGTTCTGCTGATGACTGCACAAAGTACGACAACGTATTCCGTGTATGCTTCTCTGATCCGCAGCAGGGTATTGAATCTGCAAAGTACATCGGTGAGCACGGCCTTGCAAAGACTGTCGGCGTCATCTATGACAGCTCCGATGTTTACTCTTCCGGTATTGAGAATGCATTCAAGGAAGAGAGTGCAAACCAGGATTTCGAGATCGTTGTAGAAGAAGCTTTCACAGCTGATTCCAACTCCGATTTCTCTTCTCAGCTGCAGAAGATGGTCGATGCCAATGTTGATCTGGTATTCCTTCCGATCTACTACACACAGGCAGGAACAATTCTGACACAGGCTTTCACAATGGGCCTTGATACAACATTCTTCGGCTGCGACGGCTTCGACGGCATGCTGGAGATGGACAACTTCCAGAAGGAACTGGCAGAAGGCGTTATGCTTCTGACACCGTTCTCTGCAAGCGCAACAGATGAGAAGACAGTTGCATTCGTAAAGGCATTCCAGGATGCTTTCGATATGCTTCCGAACCAGTTCGGTGCTGACTCCTACGATGCAATCTATGCGATCAAGGCTGCTGCTGAGAAGCAGAACCTGACACCGGATATGAGCATTGAAGAGATCTGCGAAGGCCTGAAGGCAGGTATGGTTGAGATCTCCATCGACGGTCTGACAGGTACAAACATGACATGGTCTGCAGAAGGCAACCCGTCCAAGGAGCCGAACGTCTATGTCATCAAGGACGGCGCATACTCAGTTGCTGAATAATCGGTCTTGCAAAACAGGAAACTGTGTGAAGGGGCATCCGTTCGGATGCCTCTTCGTTCAATAAGGGGTGGATCCTATGGTCAGTTTTTTTACTAATCTGATAAACGGCCTGAGCCTGGGAAGTATCTATGCGATCATCGCCATCGGTTATACGATGGTATACGGTATTGCCAAGATGCTGAACTTCGCGCACGGGGACATCATCATGATCGGAGCCTATATTTCGTTCACGGTGATTACGACACTGAAGCTTCCGACAGCAGCTGGTATCCTCGCGGCGATTCTCGGATGCATGTGTCTGGGCATTACGATTGAAAAGGTTGCATATAAGCCGCTCCGGCATGCCACCTCTTCACTTGCTGTTCTGATCACGGCAATCGGCGTCAGCTATTTCCTTCAGAACATCGCTCTGCTGATTTTTTCTTCCAATCCGAAGATGTATACCTCAATTATTCCGTTCTCCCACATGATCATTCAGATCGGAGCCTTCCGTATTCAGACGATCAGCGTGGTGAGCATCTGTGTCAGCGTTCTGCTTGTCATTCTGCTGCAGCTCTTCATTAATAAGACACGTCCGGGTCAGGCTATGCTTGCCTGCGCACAGGACCGCGGAGCTGCTTCTCTGATGGGCATCAGTGTTGACAGAACGATTTCCATGACATTTGCAATCGGATCTGCCATGGCAGGTATTGCAGGCGTTCTGCTTTGCTCTGCCTATCCGACTCTGTCTCCGTATACAGGTGCTATGCCGGGTATCAAGGCTTTCGTTGCAGCCGTTTTCGGTGGAATCGGATCCATTCCGGGTGCGATGATCGGCGGCCTTCTTCTTGGCATTATTGAAATTCTGAGCAAGAGCTACATCTCTTCACAGCTCTCGGATGCAATTGTTTTCTCTGTTCTGATTATTGTCCTTCTTGTAAAGCCTACAGGAATCATGGGCAAGGTCATTCAGGAAAAGGTCTGACGGAGGATAGAACGAATGAACAGAAAAAACAAATCAAAAGCCTCCAGAGATGATCGTCTTACCATTGTTCTTCTTCTGGTGGCCTATGCGGCAGTTATGCTTGCAAACAGTGCCGGCCTTATCAACAGCCATATGAACGGCATGCTGGTTCCGCTGTGCGTCTATGCGACAATGGCGGTATCCCTGAATCTTGTCGTCGGTATTCTCGGTGAACTTTCTCTGGGACATGCGGGCTTTATGTGTCTCGGCGCATTTGCCAGTGCATTTTTCAGTAAATTATTTGAAAATACAATGGGCGTATTTCCGCGTTTCCTGATCGCGATTCTGATCGGCGGACTGGTTGCGGGAATCTTCGGCTTCCTGATCGGTATTCCGGTACTTCGTCTGAACGGCGACTATCTGGCAATTGTGACACTTGCTTTCGGCGAGATTATCAAGAACGTCATCAACGTACTGTATGTCGGCCGCGACAGCGCAGGTCTTCACTTTGCACTGGATCAGTCGAAGCTCGGCATGGACAAGGAAGCAGGCGAACTGCTGATTGCCGGACCGCAGGGTATTACAGGCACACCGAACGATGCTTCCTTTACGATCGGTTTTGCCGTTCTTCTGATTTCCACAATTCTGGTACTGAACCTGATCAATTCCCGCGAGGGACGCGCGATCATGTCAATCCGTGACAATCGTATTGCCGCAGGCTCAGTCGGCATTCCGATTACAGCCTACAAGATGCGTGCCTTCACAATGTCCGCTGTCATTGCCGGATTTGCAGGTGCTCTGTATGCGCATAATCTGGCATCTCTGATTGCGACACCGGCACGTTTCGGCTATAACATGTCGATCATGTTCCTGGTCTTCGTCGTACTCGGCGGTATCGGATCAACGAGAGGCGCCATCATTGCAGCAGTCGTGCTGACCCTGATTCCGGAGCTCCTCCGTTTCATGAACGACTACCGTATGCTGATCTATTCAATCGTCCTGATTGCAATGATGATCATCAACTGGAATCCGAAATCCAGAGCCTGGATTCAGTCCCATCTTCACAGAAAGAAGGCGGCTGAAACGGCTGAATCTGATGGAAGGGAGGATGCTTGACAATGGCAGCACTTCTTGAGGTCAATCATCTGGCCATTCAATTCGGCGGTCTTCATGCTGTCGATGATTTTGATCTGACAATTCAGAAAGGTGAGCTCTACGGACTGATCGGTCCGAACGGTGCAGGCAAGACAACGGTATTCAATCTGCTGACCGGTGAATATAAGCCGACTGAGGGCGTTATCAAGCTCGACGGCCGCGATATCACAGGCTTAAGCACGATTGAGATCAACAGAGCGGGCATTGCGCGAACCTTCCAGAATATTCGTCTGTTTAAGCAGCTCTCTGTTCTTGATAATGTCAAGATCGGTCTGCACAATCAGTATCACTACTCCATGCTTTCTGCACTTCTGCATGACGGTGCTTACCGGAAAACAGAAAAAGCGATGGACGAGAAGGCACTGGAACTTCTGTCTGTCTTCAATCTGGAGAGTGAGGCGAACACAATTTCCGCCAATCTCCCCTACGGCAAGCAGAGAAAGCTGGAGATTGCACGTGCTATGGCAACCAATCCGAAGCTTCTGCTTCTGGATGAGCCGGCAGCCGGCATGAATCCGAATGAGACACTGGAGCTCATGGAAGACATCCGCTATGTGCGTGAAAACTTCGATATGACAATTCTTCTGATTGAGCATGATATGAAGCTGGTTTCCGGCATCTGCGAGAAGCTGACGGTTCTGAATTTCGGCCGTACGCTGACACAGGGCAATACAAAGGAGGTTCTGACGAACCCCGAGGTTGTAAAGGCATATCTCGGCGAGTAAAAGAGTATGTCCGATGCGGAAACAGGCAAACCAAGTTTAGGAGGACATGGCATGTCAGCTATGCTGAAAGTGACAGATCTCTGCGTAAACTACGGAGTTATTCCGGCACTGCGCAGTATTTCCTTCGAGGTCAATGAGGGCGAGATCATCGCACTCATCGGTGCCAACGGTGCCGGAAAGACCACAACTCTGCATACAATCACGGGTCTTGTGGAAAAGGCCGGCGGCAAGGTAGAGTTCGAGGGAGTTGATATTACAAAGGTTCCGGCACACAAAATCGTACGTATGGGCATGGCCCACGTACCGGAAGGCAGACGCGTCTTCCCGGAAATGACAGTCGGTCAGAACCTGCTTCTCGGTGCTTACACAAGGTCAAGCGCAGAGGAGAAAAAGAAAAACCTGGAAGAGGTTTACTGGCATTTCCCGCGCCTGAAGGAGCGTTCAAAGCAGCTTGCCGGAACGCTTTCCGGCGGTGAGCAGCAGATGCTTGCGATGGGAAGAGCCCTGATGTCAAATCCGAAGATCATTCTGATGGATGAGCCCTCCATGGGACTTTCACCGATCATGGTCGGAGAGATTTTCAACATCATCCAGAAGGTCGCAGAGCAGGGCAAGACCGTTCTGCTGGTAGAGCAGAATGCAAAGAAGGCACTTTCAATCGCCGACCGCGCATATGTACTGGAAACAGGACGCATCACCACAGAGGGTCCGGCTGCTGAACTGATGAACAATGATGAAATCAGAAAGGCTTATTTAGGAGAATAAGACAGTGGGGGCTGTAAGAAAGCAGCTTTCAAGAAGGAGGACACCATGAGCCAGAGGATTGTAATCTGTATTAACCGTGAATACGGAAGCGGCGGAAAAACAATCGGCGAGATGCTGTCAAAGGATCTCGGAATTCATTATTATGACAAAGAGATCCTGAAACTTGCGGCAGAAGAATCCGGCATCAGCGAGCAGCTGTTTGCAAGCGCTGATGCGAATTTCAAGAAGACGCTGTTCCACACCGCCGGAAAAGTCTACAACGGAGAACTGATTCCGCCGGAAAGCAGCGACTTCACATCGGATCAGAATCTCTTCAATTACCAGGCAAAGGTGATTAAGGAGCTTGCTGAGACCGAGAGCTGCATCATTATCGGACGCTGCGGCGGTTACATCCTGCGTGACAACCCGGATGTTGTCCGGATCTTTGTTCATGCACCGCATTATTTCCTGATGGAGCAGGCAGCGAAGAAGAAATCTCTTCCGCCGCGTGAACTCGAGAAATATATCGAGAAGGTGAACAAGCAGCGCGCCGACTATAATAAGACTTACAGCGGCTGGGAATGGGACGATGCACATAACTACGACTTATGCGTGGATGCTTCAAAGCTGGGCTTTGAGAAGTGCGTTGAAATCATCAAGGGCTACATCAAGGTTCGCTTCGGCGAGAACTGAAAGCCTGCAGACAAAGAAAAGAGAGGGAACCGGAACTGCCGCGAGGCAGCTCCGGTTCCTTTTGCATGAGAGGAAATCCTGCAGAATACCATTGTTTCGCAATGCTGCCCGGGCATAATAGAGCTGAAGGAGACTCATTGTCCTTAAAACCTAACAGAAATTTAGTTTGAATTCAAAAAAGTAAATTGTTGCTCAAATCGACGGAGAACCATATAAATTCTCACACCTCATTCGTGCATTATGCTATGATACATACAACGAGAAGCACGCAAAGTGCATTTTCATTCGTGAAAATCAATAAAAACGGAGGTAGCAATATGAGAATTCTTGCAGCAGACGGACTTGCGCCAAAGGCAGTGGAGAGACTGAAGACTCTGGGACACGAGGTTGTGGAACAGCACTACGAGCAGCCCGAGGTCGGCGCTGCGATTCGCGATTTCGATATTGTGATCGTCCGTTCCGCAACAAAGGTCAAGGAACCGGAAATTGATGCAGCAAAGGGAAGCAGACTGAAACTGATCATCCGCGGCGGCGTCGGTCTTGACAATATTGCAGTTGCCTATGCGAAGGAAAACGGAATCGATGTAAAGAATACACCGAAGTCCCCGTCCAATGCAGTGGCAGAGCTTGCAATCGCCATGCTGTTCTCCTGCGCAAGAAATATCTCCATCGCAGGTCATACCATGCGCGAAGAGCAGTGGGAGAAGAAGGCATACAGCAAGGGCTTTGAACTTGCAGGCAAGACGATGGGCATCATCGGCTACGGCAAGATCGGCCAGTGCGTAGGTAAGAAAGCACAGGCACTCGGCATGAACGTTCTCGGCACAGTTCACAGAAACAAGCCGGAAGGATGCGAGTGTGAAACCATGAAATTTGTTCCTATGGATGAGATGCTTGCAGGATCAGATTTCATTGTTCTTTGCTGCCCGGCAGCAGATAAACCGATTATTGATAAAGAGAGCATTGCAAAAATGAAAGACGGCGTTACAATTATTAATGTATCCCGTGGATCGAATCTTGATGAAGAGGCAGTGCTTGAAGGACTGAATTCCGGCAAGATCAAGGCAGCAGGAATTGATGTCTGGATGTCTGAGAAGCAGGCCAACTGGGAGCTTGCAAAGCATCCGGCAGTGACCCCGACTCCGCATATCGGTGCCGGTACGAAGGAAGCACAGGCGCGCATCGGCGACGAGATTCTTGAGATTATAGAAAATTATGAGGTATAACATGGCTGATTTCAGTGGTCTTGGCTTTTATCCGGCAGATATTCTGCTCCCGAAGGATGCAGATATGACGAAGTGGGCGGTCGTCGCGTGCGACCAGTTCACCTCACAGCCGGAATACTGGGAAGAGACAGACAGGATTGCCGGAGATGCTCCGTCAACACTTCGTCTCATCCTTCCGGAAGCAAAGCTTAACGATCCCAATGTCGGTGAAGAGATTGAAAAGATCAATCGTACAATGGAGGAGTATGCAGAGCAGGGCGTTTTCCGTGAGCTGCCGTCTTCTCTGATCTATATCGAGAGAGAACAGTCTGACGGACGTATCCGTCACGGTCTGATCGGTATGGTCGATCTGGAGGAATATGATTACACACCGGGCAGCGGTGCGCTGATTCGTGCTTCGGAGGGAACCATTCTTTCAAGAATTCCTCCGCGCGTTCGTGTCAGAGAGCATGCGCTGATTGAACTTCCGCATATCATGGTTCTGATCGATGATCCGGACAGAACTGTGATCGAGCCGCTGAAAGACACATCTGCCATGGAGAAGGTTTATGACTTTGATCTGATGCAGGGAGGCGGCCACCTGGCCGGCTGGAAGCTGACAGATGAGCAGATGACAGCAGTGGCAGATGCACTGCGCGCTGTCGGAAGCGAAGAGGCAATGCAGAAGAAATACGGTCTTTCCGGCGTGAAGCCGCTTCTCTTTGCGGTCGGTGACGGCAATCACTCTCTGGCAACGGCAAAGCAGTGCTATGAAAACCTGAAGAAGGTGACACCGGAAGAGGAGTGGAAGAACCTTCCGGCAAGATATGCACTGGTAGAAATTGTAAACAATCATGATGATGCACTTCAGTTTGAGGCAATCCACAGAGTGCTCTTTGATGTGGATCCGGAGAAGCTGCTTGCAGAATTCCACGCTTTCTATCCGGGCACAATCGACGGAGAGGGCGAAGGCCACCGCATTGAATACGTCTGGGAAGGCGGCAGCGGTGTCCTGACTGTACCGAGTCCGAAGATGCAGCTTGAGGTAGGAACTTTACAGACCTTCCTCGATGCTTATCTGAAGAACAACGGCGGCGAGATTGACTATGTACATGATCCCGAGGTTGTCAGACGACTCGGAAGCGAGCCGAAGAATATCGGCTTCCTTCTTCCGGCAATGGGCAAGGAGCAGTTCTTTGCAACCATCATGAAGGACGGCGTCCTTCCGAGAAAGACTTTCTCAATGGGTCATGCAGAGGACAAGCGTTACTATGTAGACGCAAGAAAGATTCGCTGAGAAAACGGCGAAAAGAGGCAGAATTGAATGTGCGGCACCGCTCTTTTCACGGAGCGGTGCCGTTTTGCGGGCAAAGAACTGTGAATAATCACAAATGATTTGCCCAAATGTTCCCTGAATGGTATGATTCATCTGTAACAGCTGCGAAAAGAAAACAGCTGTCCTCTTATAAAGGAGAAACTAAAATATGAAATATGATGTCATTATTATCGGAGCAGGCCCGGGCGGAATCTTCTCAGCTTATGAACTGACAAAGAAGAAGCCGGAGCTTTCCATCGCTGTCTTTGAAACGGGCAATCCGCTTGAGAAGCGTCGCTGCCCGATTGACGGCAAGAAAATTAAGAGCTGCATCAGCTGCGAAACCTGTGCAATCATGAACGGTTTCGGCGGAGCAGGGGCATTCTCAGACGGAAAGTATAATATTACAAATGACTTCGGCGGCACACTCTATGAGCATATCGGCCGCGAGAAGGCACTGGAGCTGATGGAGTATGTCGATGAGATCAACATCTCCCATGGCGGAGAAGGAACCAGAATGTTCTCCACAAAGGGCTCTGCATTCAAGAAGATCTGCATTCAGAACAAGCTGCAGCTTCTGGACGCTTCCGTCCGCCATCTGGGAACAGATATCAACTATGTCGTGCTGGAGAACCTCTATGCAGAGATGAAGGATCATGTCGATTTCTTCTTCCGCACACCGGTTGAGAAGATTGAAGTAATGGACGGCGGCTATCGCGTCATCACAGCGAAGGAAAACTATGAGTGCGAGAAGTGCATCGTGTCAGTCGGACGAAGCGGAAGCAAGTGGATGGAAAGTGTCTGTCGTGATCTGCAGATCCCGACACTGTCCAACCGTGTCGACATCGGTGTCCGCGTAGAGCTTCCGGCAGTTGTATTTGCCGATATCACAGACAACCTGTATGAAGGCAAGATCGTATACCAGACTGAAAAGTTTGAGGACCGTGTCCGTACCTTCTGCATGAACCCGAACGGTATCGTTGTTAATGAAAATACAAACGGCATCGTAACCGTTAACGGCCACAGCTTCGAGGATCCGTCCAAGAAGACCGACAACACAAACTTCGCTCTTCTTGTCGCAAAGCATTTCTCCGAGCCGTTCAAGGACAGCAACGGCTACGGTGAGAGCATTGCCCGTCTCTCCAACATGCTCGGCGGCGGTGTCATCGTACAGCGTTTCGGCGATCTGGAGCGCGGCCGCAGAAGTACAGTCAAGAGAATTGAAGAAGGCACCGTGCGTCCGACACTGCATGCAACGCCGGGCGACCTGAGCCTTGTTCTGCCGAAGCGAATTCTGGACGGCATTGTCGAGATGATTCATGCTCTCGACAGAATTGCTCCGGGTACAGCGAATGAAGACACACTGCTCTACGGTGTGGAAGTCAAGTTCTACAACATGGAAGTCGTCATCAATGACAATCTGGAGGTCGAGGATCATCCGGGACTTTACATCATCGGCGACGGCAGCGGCGTGACACATTCTCTGTCACATGCATCAGCCAGCGGCGTCTTTGTTGCTGATCACATCATCGGTGCCTGAATATGATATTTGATACACATGCACATTACGACGACAGTCAGTTCGATGAGGACAGGGAGACCGTTCTGAACGGGCTGGCTGCCGCCGGCGTCGGCTGCGTTGTCGACGTCGGCTCCACTGTGCAGAGCCTTGAAAAAATCAGAGAGCTGACAGAGCGTTATCCCTTTGTGTACGGTGCTGTCGGTCTGCATCCCGATGAAGTCGGGCAGCTGACTCCGGAGATTATGGAAGAGCTGGAGAAGCTGCTGCAGAATCCGAGGATTCTGGCGGTGGGAGAGATCGGTCTGGATTACCACTGGGATGTGGAACCGCACGATGTACAGATCCGATGCTTTCAGGAGCAGATGCGGCTCGCCCGAAGATGCGGAAAGCCGATCATTGTTCACTCGCGCACGGCAGCTGCGGATACATTGCAGGTAATCCGGGAAATGTACGAGGACAGCGGCATAGAGCTGCCGGGCATTATTCACAGCTATTCCGGCTCTCTCGAACAGGCAAAGATCTATACAGCAATGGGATTTTTCCTTGGGATAGGCGGCGTTGTCACCTATCCGAATTCGAAAAAGCTGAAAAAAGTCGTGCAGGGAATTCCGCTTTCCTATCTGGTGCTCGAGACAGACTGCCCGTATCTCTCACCTGAAGAGAAGAGAGGCAGCAGAAATATCTCAGCGAACCTTTCCTATGTGGTAAAGGCAATTGCAGAGCTGAAGGGCGTTACAGAAGAAGAGGTAGAGCGAGTCACAGAGGCAAATGCCCGGAGACTGTTCGGCCTCAATGCGGATTGAAGGTAGGAATAGCGTTTTGAGAATGCTATAATAGACGAAAATAAGTTTAAAGACAGAGGTAGACGGCGTGAAAGTTCTGATCCTTGCGGGCGGTTATGGTACCCGCATCTCTGAGGAATCGCAATATAAACCGAAGCCCATGATCGAGATCGGCGGAAAACCGATTCTCTGGCATATCATGAAGCACTATTCGTCTTATGGCTACAAGGATTTTATGATTCTGGGCGGCTATAAGCAGTACGTGATCAAGGAGTTCTTTGCAGATTACTTCCTGCATAATTCCGATGTCACATTCAATCTGGAGACCAATGAGATCAAGGTTCTCGACGAGCATTCCGAAAAATGGTCGGTAACGGTTGTCGATACAGGACTTGATACCATGACAGGCGGCCGCATCAAGCGCGTGCAGAAATATGTCGGCGATGAGCCGTTTATGCTGACTTACGGCGACGGTGTCTGCAACGTCAACCTGGACGAGCTGCTCGCCTTCCACCAGAAGCACGGAAAGACAGCAACTGTCACCATGATCCGTTTTGCTCAGCAGAAGGGTGTCATTGATTTCACCGAGGACGGCAGCATCCGCGCCTTCCGCGAGAAAAACAGACGTGACGGCGATGTCATCAATGCGGGCTTCATGGTATTCCAGCCGGAGATCTTCAATTATCTGGAGGGTGACAAAACCGTTCTCGAGGCAGAAACCATGCAGAAGCTTGCGGATGAAGGCCAGCTGATGGGCTACCTCCACAAGGGCTTCTGGCAGTGCATGGATACTCAGCGTGAAAAGAAGAAGCTGGAGGATCTGTGGGCCGGCGGCGAAGCTCCGTGGAAAACCTGGTAAGACACAAAGACAGACGATTTTCTGACAATCGGTATCTGTACCAATAAAAGCCGTGCGGCTGTTTTGCAGCCTGCGGGAAGAGAGGAAACAAAGGGATTCATGCCAGATATGGAATTTTACCGCGGAAAGAGGGTTCTTCTGACAGGTCATACCGGATTTAAGGGCGCATGGCTTGCGAAGATCCTGACAGATGCGGGCGCAGAGGTGACGGGAGCGGCAATAGAACCGCCGACCGATCCGAACCTGTTTACGCTTTCGGGCGTTAAGAACAAGATGAATTCACTCCGCGTGGACGTCAGAGACAGAGCTGCGCTGGAGGCTGCATTTGCAAAAGCGAAGCCGGAGATTGTCCTGCACCTGGCAGCACAGCCGATTGTGCGTGCTTCTTATGCAGATCCGGTTTATACCTACGAGACCAATGTCATGGGCACAGTCAATGTCTGCGAGTGTGTGCGGAAAAGCGGGACTGTGAAGTCCTTCCTCAATGTCACGACAGACAAGGTCTATGAAAACCGTGAGTGGGTCTGGGGCTATCGCGAGGACGAGCCGCTGGACGGCTATGATCCGTATTCGAACAGCAAGTCCTGCTCGGAACTGGTCACACACAGCTATACAAAGTCCTTCTTCAACGATCTCGGTGTGGCAGTTTCAACTGCCCGTGCGGGAAATGTCATCGGCGGCGGCGACTTCGCGGCTGACCGCATCGTTCCCGACTGTATCCGCGCCGTTTCGGCCGGAAAGAAGATCGATGTGCGGAATCCGAATTCGACGAGACCGTACCAGCACGTGCTGGAACCGCTGTTTGCCTATCTGATGATTGCGCAGAAGCAGTACGAGGATCCGAGCTATGCCGGCAGCTACAATGTCGGACCGGATGAAAAAGACTGCATTACAACCGGACAGCTGGCAGAGATGTTCTGCCGCGCATGGGGCAAGGGCGCTGCATGGCAGACAAAGAACGATCACGGCCCTCACGAGGCGAACTTCCTGAAGCTGGACTGCTCAAAGCTGAAGAGCACCTTCGGCTGGGCACCGCACTGGAGTGCAGAGACCGCTGTGAAGAAGACAGTTGAGTGGTCAAAGATCTGGCTGAAGGATCCGTCAAAGGTTCCGGCCTGTATGGAAGCGCAGATCAGGGAATACCTGTCATAAAAGCTGCGATTGCGGGAGTGCGCAGCACGGAGCAATCGGCTTTTACAGCACGGTGGCAAAGCCCCGCGATGCGGACATGAACGAAGAGTAAACAGGTGGGCAGATCTGCCGCAATGAGTCTGGCGGCTCATGGCAGGGACTGCCTTCTTTTTATAACAGAAATGGAGATAAGATGTTTGAGAATCTGACAGAGGCAGAAGCAAGACAGCAGTTACTGAATGAAGTAGGAGAATACTGCCGCAAATATCACAATCAGGGTAAGGAATTTGAGCCGGGCGACAGAATTCCGTATGCCTCCCGTGTTTATGATGAGAAGGAGATGACCAATCTGGTCGATTCCGCTCTCGAATTCTGGCTCACCTCGGGACGCTACACGAAGGAATTCGAGAAGCGTTTCGGAGAGCACCTCGGCGTAAAGTACGTCAGCATCGTCAATTCAGGATCTTCTGCCAATCTGCTGGCATTCAATGCGCTGACCTCCCCGCTTCTGGGTGAGCGCCGCATTCTGCGCGGAGATGAAGTTATTACAGTTGCTGCCGGCTTCCCGACAACCGTCACACCGATGATTCAGTATGGTGCTGTTCCGGTTTTCGTTGACGTCAAGCTGGAGACAGCCAATATTGACGAGACAATGCTGGAGGCAGCATACAGCCCGAAGACAAAGGCAGTCATGCTGGCACATACACTTGGCAACCCGTTCGCACTGAAGGCTGTCAAGAGCTTCTGCGATGAGCACGGACTGTGGCTGATCGAGGATAACTGTGATTCACTGGGTTCCACCTATACACTGGACGGCAAAACAGGATTCACAGGAAGCTTTGGCGACATCGCATCCTCTTCCTTCTATCCGCCGCATCATCTGACCATGGGCGAAGGCGGAGCTGTTTATACAAACAACCCGCTGCTGCACAAGATTGTCCGCTCCCTGCGTGACTGGGGCCGCGACTGCGTCTGTGTTTCCGGCCAGGATAACCTCTGCGGACACCGCTTTGACGGCCAGTACGGCGAGCTGCCGAAGGGCTATGATCACAAGTATGTATATTCTCATTTCGGCTGGAATCTGAAGGCAACAGATCTGCAGGCAGCAGTCGGCTGTGCACAGATCGATAAGCTGGACGGCTTCACAGCAAGAAGACGTCATAATTTCGAGTTCCTGGAGGCGAAGCTGAAGGAGCTCGGTGCTGAAGAGGAACTTATGCTCCCGACAGCAGAGGAGAATGCCTCTCCGAGCTGGTTCGGCTATCTGATGACCATGAAGAAGCCGGGCAAGCGTGAGAGAGTCGTCCGCTATATTGAGGGACAGGGCATTCAGACAAGAATGCTGTTCTCCGGCAATCTGATCCGCCACCCCTGCTTTGATGAGATGCGTGCCGCATACCAGGCAGGAGACTTTGAGAAGGCAGGCTACAGAGTAGTCGGTGATCTTGCAAATACAGACCGCATCATGAATGATTCATTCTGGGTAGGTGTATATCCGGGAATGACAGATGAAAAGCTTGCCTATATGGCAGAAGTCATCATGAAGGCTGTAAAGGAAGCATAAACAGCACACGTAATACGGGTTTTTAAAAGAAGTGTCATTATAAAAGAAATACAGGCTGTAAAAGCTCCGCGGTGATTCCGTGACAGAAGCCACGGAATCGCATGCGGGAAGCTGTAAAAAGGAAAAGGATTATTCAGGAGGCACAGGGTTTTGTAGCAGGGAAGGTTTACCGGTAAAAGGAGGCACGGATATGAAGCTTGAGAAGTATGTCGGCTGCTCAAGAGCAGCACAGAAGCTCGAAAAAGCAGATCTTGTTCTGAAGAATGCCAAGATCGTCAATGTATTCACGGATCGCGTGGAGGAAGGCAATGTGGCGATTAAAAACGGCATGATTGTGGGCATCGGCGACTACGAGGGGGAGGAAGAGATTGACCTTCACGGCCAGTATCTGACTTCCGGCTTTATTGATGCGCATCTCCATCTGGAGTCAACCATGGTAAACCCGCAGGTGCTGATTGCACAGGCTGCCCAGCACGGAACCACAACCTTTATGGTGGATCCGCACGAGGCTGCCAATGTATCCGGAACGGACGGCGTGGATTATCTGCTGGACCAGACCAGTGATTCACCTGCCCACGTCTATGTGATGATGGCAAGCTGTGTGCCGGCCACTCCGGTTGATGACAACGGCTTTACGCTGACAGCGGAGAAGATGGCTCCTTACCTGAAGAACCGCCGCGTTCTCGGCCTCGGAGAGGTCATGGACTGCTATTCTGTTATCGGCGGAGATGCAGCCATGAATGAAAAACTGGAGCTTTTCGACGGCAAGGTCAAGGACGGACATGCACCGGGACTGACGGATGAGCAGATGGCTGCCTATGTCATGGCGGGCATTACGACCGATCATGAAGGAACGACCTACGAATATGTGATGAAGGAACGTTCCATGGGCATGACCTGCCACATCCGCGAGGGCAGTGCGGCGAGAAATCTGGAGATGATCGTCAAGGGCATTGTCGAAAACAATACCAACACAGAGGGCTTCTGCTTCTGCACAGATGACAAGCATATTGAGGACATCAGCCGGGAGGGTGACATCGATCATAACGTCCGGAAGGCTGTCAGCATGGGCATCAGTCCGATTGCGGCAGTGAAGATGGCCACAATCCAGCCGGCAAGATGCTACGGACTGCGCAGAACCGGTGCAGTGGCACCGGGCTATGATGCCGATCTGGTTGTATGGGATTCAATCAAGGATTTCAATGCACAGATGGTGTTCTATAAGGGCCATCTGATCAATGACATGCTGAAGATCAAGCCGAAGCCGTGCCCGGAGCAGCTTCTGGACACTGTGCATCTCGGAGAGCTTGATCCGGAGAAGCTGAAAATCCGCGCAGACGGAAAGCCTTTCCCGGTACTGCGGATGATTCCGGGACAGATTCTGACAGAGCGGGAGGATCTGGTTCTTCCTTCTGATGACGAAGGTTTCTTCGCACCGGACGGGACGCTGGATAAGATCGCTGCATTTGAAAGACATAAGGCAACCGGCCTGATCGGAGCAGGCGTAGTAAAGGGCTTCGGCCTGAAAAACGGCGCCATTGCTTCTTCTGTCTCACACGACAGCCATAATATCATCGCGATCGGAACGAGTGACGAGGATATCATGCTTGCTGTCCGCGAGCTGGAGAGAGTACACGGCGGCTATACAATCGTAGAAAACGGAGAGGTCTATGACACGCTGGAACTGCCGATCATGGGTCTGATCTCCGATAAGAGTTATTCCTATGTGAATAAAAAAGTGCGTCGCATGACGGCGAAGGCGCATAAGATGGGTGTTCCGAAAGATATGGAGCCCTTTATTACGCTTTCCTTCATGGCTCTTCCGGTTATTCCGGAGATCCGCTGCACGCCTCGCGGCATCTACAGCGTGACAGAAGCAAAGCTGCTCAGATGATGCACAGCTGCTGATAAATCTGCTTTTTACTGATAAGTCTGCTTTGCGGGCGAATTTCGCAGGGCAGACAGGAATGGTTTGAGCATAAAACGGCCGGCCTGCCGGCATCGGGGTTGAAAAGGGAGTACATTATGAACGGATACAGACTGCCGCAGACGCTGCTTCTCGGAGTATCCTCCTCTGCAGCACAGATTGAGGGTGGGGAGACCGCAGGAAACTGGAACGAATGGTGCCGGATGAACCGCATCAGTGACAAGTCTTCGATTTCCAGAGCCTGTGATCACTGGAACCGCTGGAAGGAAGACATTGATATTATGGCGGCGATGGGCGTGCAGACGTACCGTATGGGCATCGAGTGGTCGAGAATCCAGCCGAAGCCGGGCAGCATCGACTATACGGCAGTCAATCATTATCGCCAGGAACTGGAATATCTGCAGACACGCGGCATTCGTCCGCTTCTGACAATCCACCATTTCTCCAACCCGCTGTGGTTTGAGAAGAAGGGCGGCTTCGAAGCTCCGGCAAATGTACGGTATTTCCTGAAGTATGTCGGCATCATCGTCAACTGTTTCGGAGATCTTGTATCGGATTACGTGACATTCTCCGAGCCGAATGCCTATGCTTTCGGCGGCTATGCGGGACAGGGCTTCCCGCCGGGAGAGAACAATCCGATCACACTCCGCCGCGTGCTTTCAGTCATGGCAGGCTGTCATATCCGCGCTTATGAGAAAATTCACCGGATGAGAACCGCTATGGGTTACAGCGACACCAAAGTCGGCATTGCACTGCAGATGAAGGTGTTCGCTCCGCTGCAGCCATCCTCCGTATGGATGAAGCACAGCGCAGAACTGCAGCGCAGGGCTTATCAGGAAGCAGTCGCAAAGGCATTCCTGACAGGTGATTTCAGAGGACCTCTCGAGAATCTGGGACATTTTAAAAAAGGACTTTACTGTGATTACCTCGGCATCAGCTACGCCTCAAGAGTTCACGTCTCAAAGCCGGGCGAGGAGCAGGCAAGACCGCAGGATCCGAAGGATGATCACGGAAGAGAGATCTATCACTACGGACTTGAGCTCTGCATGCAGGAACTTGTCAACACAGTGCAGGGACAGCTTCCGGTCTGGATTCTCTCAAGCGGCGCAGATGACAGAAAGGATGCTTTCCGCAGCCTCTTCCTCTACGATCAGCTGAATGTGCTTGCAAAAACAAAGCTTCCGGTGGAGCGGTATTACTGCAGATCCTTTACGGACAGCTTCGAGTGGCTTGACGGTGAAAAGAGCCGTTTCGGTCTTGTCCGCGTAAACTTTGAGACACAGGAAAGAACGGTTAAAAAGAGCGGTCGTTTCTTCCGTGAAATCGTTGCTGCCGGCGGTGTGACGCCGGATATGGCAGAACGCTATGTAAAAGGCGAAAAATACCATAAGTGACGCATTTACAGGGGTTTAAAATCAGGATATACTATTAAGAGTGCCTTGCAAAAAAGCAGGGATACGGAATAGAAATATTACGCAGGAACAGGAGAAGCTGATGGAAAACAGGTACGAGTTTACAACAGATGATCAGTATTACTTCGGACACGCAACCCATTATGATCTCTATAAGAAGCTGGGCGCTCATCCGACAGTGATTGACGGACAGCAGGGTACATATTTTGCTGTCTGGGCTCCGAATGCTAAGAGTGTCTCTGTCATCGGAGATTTCAATGGCTGGGATACGAATGCGAATGTCATTACCAACAGAGATGACATCGGTGTATGGCAGATCTTTATCCCGGGTGTAAAGCCGGGTATGCTTTATAAATACTTTATTATCGGCGCACAGGATCAGCAGCTTTATAAGGCAGATCCGTACGGCAACCAGATGGAGCTCCGTCCGGGCACAGCATCAATCGTAGCAGATCTGGCTTCTATTACCTGGTCAGACAGCGCATGGATGAAGAAGCGCAGAGAGTTCAATCAGGACAAGGATGCGATGGTCGTCTATGAGTGCCACATCGGCTCCTGGATGAAGCATCCGGAATGCGACGGCATTGAAGGCGGCTTCTATAATTATCGTGAATTCGCAGAGCGCTGCGCAGCTTATATCAAGGATCTCGGCTATACACATGTCGAGCTGATGGGTATCGCAGAGCACCCGTTTGACGGCTCCTGGGGCTATCAGGTAACGGGCTATTATGCACCGACATCCCGTTACGGAACACCGGAAGATTTCGCTTACATGATCAACTACTTCCACAAGAAGGGTATCGGCGTTATTCTTGACTGGGTTCCGGCACATTTCCCGAAAGATGAGTGCGGTCTGGCAGAGTTCGACGGCTATGCACTTTATGAGCATGCAGACCCGAGACAGGGTGAGCATCTCGAGTGGGGCACCAAGATCTTCAATTACGGAAGACCGGAGGTCAAGAACTTCCTGCTTGCCAATGCACTTTACTGGGTTGAGTTCATGCATGTCGACGGCCTGCGTGTAGACGCTGTTGCCTCCATGCTGTATCTGGACTACGGCAAGAAGGACGGCGAGTGGGTTGCCAACAAGTACGGCGAAAACAAGAACCTGGATGCAGTCGAGTTCTTCAAGCACCTGAATACACTTCTCCGCGGAAGAAACCCGGGCGTTGTCACCATCGCCGAGGAGTCTACCGCATGGCCGAAGGTCACAGGCGATGTCGAGAAGGAAAACGGTCTCGGTTTCACCATGAAGTGGAACATGGGCTGGATGAATGACTTCCTTGAGTACATGAAGCTTGATCCGCTGTTCCGTAAGGGCAATCACTACAAGATGACATTCTCCACCTCTTATGCATACAGTGAACGCTATATGCTCGTCCTTTCACATGACGAGGTCGTTCATCTGAAGTGCTCGATGTGGAGCAAGATGCCGGGCATCTATGAGGATAAGTTCTCCAACCTGAAGGCAGGCTATACATATATGGCGGGCCATCCGGGCAAGAAGCTGCTCTTCATGGGTCAGGAATTCGGCCAGCAGCGTGAGTGGAGCGAGGAGCGTGAGATCGACTGGTTCCTCCTTGACAACGAATACAACAGACAGCTGAAGGATTATGTCAAGGCACTGTGGAAGATGGTCGGCAAGTATCCGGCACTGTATGCTACAGACTTTGATCCGGACGGCTTCCGCTGGATCAATGCAGATGATACAGAGAGAAGCATCTACAGCTTCGTTCGTCAGTCTCCGGACGGAAAGGACAATCTGCTCTTTGTCCTCAACATGACACCGATGCAGCGCGACGACTATCGCGTAGGCTGCTTCGTACCGGGCACCTACAAGCTTATTCTGAATTCCATGGATCCGAAGTTCGGCGGTGATTCCCCGATCTCCAAGAAGACCTATACGGCAGAAGAGATTGTATGGGACAACAAGCCGTACAGTGTCGGCTTCAAGCTTCCGGCATACGGCGCATGCGTCTTCCGCTATGACAATCCGGACGTTGCAAAGGCAGCACCGGCAAAGAAGACAGCTGCCAAGAAGACAACAAAGAAGTCCAAATAAGCAGCGGCTTTGTAAAACATGAATTCAAAACCCGTATTGTGCAGGATCCTTAAACGGATAACAGCACAGTACGGGTTTTATTATCGGAACGGGCAGTGTGCTTTGGATTGGAAGGTCTGGTCCGGCAGAGGATTTTTCAGACAGTTTCGATGTCCGGGAAGAAAAAAAGACATCAAAAGAGTATGAAATCGGTTACAGAAATAATCGGATAACTGTGAAGGCGGATCCCGACACGAAACAGGCGAAATGCCCTAAAAAAGGGGAAATTTAAAGAAAAAAACGGCAATTATATCGATTGAAACAAATCTGAAATGTGATAGAATATGCTCGTACTGAAGAAATGAAATAAATCATACGAAAGGAGAGTACGAGATATGAAGGTAACTAATATTAAAGATGTAAACAGATTTTTCGAGGTTGTCGACACATGCAAGGGCAAGGTTATGCTTGTAACCGGCGAAGGCGATCAGCTGAACCTGAAGTCCAAGCTCTCCCAGTATGTTTCACTGGCTAACATCTTCTCAAACGGCGAAATTCCGGAGATGGAAATCATCGCTTCGGAGCCTGAAGATGTACAGAAGCTGGTTTCCTTCATGATGGGACAGTAAGCAGCTGTCTTTGCAAATGCGGGCCTGCTTGAAAAAGCCTGCATCCATATAACAATAACCGGGATTGCGATCATTTGAGATTGCGGTCCCTTTTTGTGTTATACTTAAATATTGGTTTATCAACTAAGAAATTAATGGAGAATAACATGCTTTTTTCGAATTCATCATCAGGCATCAGTTATCTGATTGTGGGCCTCGGAAACCCGGGTGCCAAATACGATAAGACAAGACACAACATGGGCTTCGACGTGATTGACAGACTGATCGAGGAATACAATGTGCCGCAGAGCGGAACCAAATTCCATGCCATGATCGGCAAGGGCACGATCGGTACGGAGAAGGTGCTTCTGATGAAGCCGCTGACCTATATGAATCTTTCCGGTACAGCGGTGCGCGAGGCAGTGAACTTCTATAAGCTGGATCCTGCGACACAGGTGATTGTCATCAGCGATGATATTGATCTTGCACCGGGAAAGCTGCGTATCCGCAAGAAGGGAAGCGCGGGCGGCCAGAACGGCCTGAAGCACATCATCGCACAGCTCGGCACAGACCAGTTCACCCGCATCCGCGTGGGAACAGGATCGAAACCGGAGGGCTGGCAGCTTGCCGACTGGGTGCTCTCACGTTTTTCTGCCGAGGACAGAAAAGCGGTGGATGAGGCGATTGACCGCGCAGCAAAGGCTGCAGCCTGCATCGTGACAGACGGACCGGATAAGGCCATGAACCTTTATAACGGCTGATTGGAAAGGATTGCTATGAAGAAACTCTTTGTCGAGCCGCTTACAGAGCTGCGTGAATATGCAGAGCTGCGGGCTGCTATGCGCAGGAAGAAAGGAATATTGTCGCTGACCGGCTGTGTCGAGGCACAAAAGGCGCAGATGATTTATGCGCTCGCCTACGATGTGCCCAATGTCGTCATTGTCGCAGAGCACGATATGGCTGCCAGGACGATTTATGAGAATCTGCGTTTCTATGAGCCGCAGGTCTGTTATTACCCGGCAAAGGATCTTCTCTTTTATCAGGCAGATATTGCGTCCAACGAACTGGATCGACAGCGCGTGACCGTGATGCGGAAGCTTCTGGAGCCGAAAGAACACCATGTGGTTGTGCTGCCGGCTGCGGCGCTTATGGATTTTGTGACGGCCCGCGGAGTGATGGAGGCGGAAAGGCTGACCTTCACAGTCGGTGAGGAAAGCGAGCTGGAGACCATTAAGAAGGCACTGGTGCTTCTCGGATATGAGCGCACTCCGCGTACAGAGATTCCGGGGCAGTTTGCCTGCAGAGGCGATATTCTTGATATCTGGCCTCTGACAGAAGACCTCCCGATCCGAATTGAATATTTCGGAGACGAGATCGATTCGATCCGTACATTTGACCCGCAGACACAGCGCTCGATTGAGGAAATCGAGGAGACAGAGGTGTATCCGGCCAGCGATCATACCGGCACACTGAAGCCCTTTATCAGCTGGTTTGATACGGAAAAGACGCAGTTCTTCCTGGATGATCCGAACAGAATGCTGGAGGCGGTCCGCTCAACAGAAGAGGAATTCCGTCTCAGTATTGAGATGCGAATGGAGCAGGGCGGTTTTTCAAAGGATGAGCTGCCGGATCTGATGAGTGCGGCTGAGCTGACAGCAGCCTTCAACAGAAGTTATACGATCGCGCTGTCCATGCTTGATATCCGCCGGGAACACTGGGATCTGAAAGAGACCTACGGCCTTACTGTACAGGCGGTTAATACCTATAACAACAGCTTCGAGATGCTCACGGGAGACCTTCTGCGCTACAGAAAGCGCGGCTTCCGTGTCATTGTTGTGTCCGCTTCGCCGACAAGAGCGAGACGTCTGGCGCAGGGCCTGATGGATGCGGGCATTCCGGCCTATTATACGGAAAATGTTATGAATCCGCTTTCTTCCGGGCAGATCGTCGTGATGTACGGTCACGCCACACGCGGCTTCGAATATCCGCTGATCCGCTTCGCCATGATTTCCGAGACGGATATCTTCGGTGAGAAGAAGGAGAAGAAGAGAAGGCGCAGAGAGAAGAAAGACGGCAGTGATCACATTGCATCGCTGAACGATCTGTCGGTCGGCGATTATGTCATTCATGAAAACCACGGCCTCGGTATCTACAGAGGTATCGAGAAGGTGGAGGTTGACGGCGCGCTGAAGGATTACATGAAGATCGAGTACAGCGGCAGCAATCTCTATATTCTGGCTACACAGCTGGATCTGCTGCAGAAGTATGCCGGAGGCTCCGGTGACAGCAAGCCGAAGCTGAACAAACTCGGCGGGCAGGAATGGGAGAAGACACGCACAAAGGTCCGCGGAGCAGTACAGAATATCGCGAAGGATCTGGTGGAGCTCTACGCCAAGCGGCAGGAGAGCGCGGGACATGCCTGCTCTCCCGACACCGAGTGGCAGCGTGAGTTTGAGGAACTATTTCCCTATGAGGAGACCGATGACCAGCTGCAGGCGATTGAGGACACCAAGCGGGACATGGAGAGCAGAAAGATCATGGACCGCCTGATCTGCGGAGACGTCGGTTACGGAAAAACCGAGATTGCCATCCGTGCCGCCTTTAAGGCTGTACAGGAAGGCCTGCAGGTCGTCTATCTTGTGCCGACAACGATTCTGGCGCAGCAGCATTTTAATACCTTTGCACAGAGAATGAAAGACTTCCCTGTCAATGTGGAGCTGCTCTGCAGGTTCAGGACGCCGGCGCAGCAGAGCCAGACGCTGAAGAATCTGAAGAGCGGCATGGCGGATATTGTCATCGGCACGCACCGCCTGCTCTCAAAGGATGTCAGCTTTAAGAATCTGGGACTTCTGATCATTGATGAGGAACAGCGCTTTGGCGTGGCACATAAGGAAAAGATCAAGAAGCTTAAGGACAATGTCGATGTTCTGACGCTGACGGCAACACCGATTCCGCGAACGCTTCATATGAGCCTGATCGGTATCCGTGATATGACGGTTCTGGAAGAGCCGCCGCAGGACCGTGTCGCAATTCAGACCTATGTCATGGAATACAATCCGGAGATGGTGCGCGAGGCAATCTGCAGAGAGCTCGGGCGAGGCGGACAGGTCTACTATGTCTACAACCGCGTTAAGGACATTGCGGAGGTGGCCGGAAAGATCAGGGAGATGGTGCCGGAGGCGCAGGTCGCCTATGCACACGGTCAGATGAGTGAGCGTGAGCTTGAGAATATTATGGTGGATTTCGTCAACGGAGAGATCGATGTACTTGTGACCACCACCATCATCGAGACCGGCCTTGATATCGGCAATGCCAACACGATGATTATTCACGATGCGGATAAGATGGGACTTTCACAGCTCTATCAGCTGCGCGGCCGCGTGGGCAGAACCAGCCGGACAGCCTATGCCTTCCTGATGTACAAGCGCGACAAGATGCTGAAAGAAGTGGCAGAAAAACGACTTGCTGCCATCCGCGAATTTACGGAGCTTGGCAGTGGATTCAAGATTGCCATGCGTGACCTGGAGATCCGCGGTGCGGGCAACCTGCTCGGCGCCGAACAGTCCGGTCATATGGAGTCGGTCGGTTATGATCTGTACTGCAAGATGCTTTCGGAGGCGGTCAGCGAGGCAAAGGGCGAGCCTGCTGTGCGGGACTTCGAGACGACCGTGGATCTGAACTTCAATGCCTATATTCCGGACAGCTATATTCCGGATGAATTCCAGAAGCTCGATTTCTACAAGAGAATCGCAGCGATTCAGGACAGCTCCGATTACGATGATGTCCTGGATGAGCTGATCGACCGTTTCGGTGAGCCGCCGAAGGCCGTGACCAATCTGATGAAGATTGCCGAGCTGAAGAGCGGAGCACACAGGGGTCAGATTGCGGAAATCAAACAGACCGGAAGACAGGTGAAGATTGTGACTGTGACCGATCCGGCATTCGATGTGCGGAAGATTCCGGGAATCATCTCGGGCTTCGGCGGACGTTTCACAATCCATGTGTATCCGACGGAGACCTACTTCCTGTATCACGGTGCGCTGACCGAGGAGGAACTGCTCCCGGCGCTTGCAGACTTTGCAAAAGCGCTGGAAGAGGCAGTCTGAAGCCCGGCCGCAAAAATACGGGATGCACTCATGGGAATTCCGGACTCCGATATAAATCGCAGCAGGGGACGGTGTGAAAGATTCGTGACGTCTCTTGCCGAATGATGCAAAAAAGTCTATACTAACAAGGCTATGTTTATTAATTTTGATTAATCTGGGAGGGAGTTTGTGATGAACTCTGTATTTCGCAAAACAATGGCAATGTCGCTTGCCGCTCTGCTTGGCGTATCTGCGCTGACAGGCTGCGGAAGCAAGAAGGAAGAGGCTGCGGGAATCGACGGCACAAAGACCGTTATGACCGTAAACGGAGAAGAGATTCCGCTTGGTGTGGCTTCCTTCTATACAAGATATGATCAGACGATCGAATATCAGTACATTCAGATGTATCAGATGTATGGTCTGAACTACAGCTTCGATACCGTTCTTGACGAAGAGAGCGGCGAGACCATGGGTCAGACACTGAAGAAGAGCCTGATGGAAGAGCTGCAGAAGCAGATCATCGTCAGCCAGCATGCAGGCGATTACAATATTGCTCTGACAGATGATGAAAAGAATGCAATCGCAGAAGTCGTCAAGGCTTATGTCGAGAACAACTCTGAAGATGTTCGCGCAAAGGTCGGCGCTTCCGAAGCTGATCTGACAAAACTTCTCGAGGTACAGACACTGGTCAGCGATATGCGTGATCCGATCGTGGCAGATGTCGATACCACTGTTACAGATGAGGAAGCACAGCAGACAACTCTGACCTATGTTTCCGTTCCGGTTCCGGAAGAGCTTCCGGTTGAATCCGGTGCAGAATCTGTTGTTGAATCTGCAGCAGCAGTTGTGACAGCAGAATCCGTTCTGGAAGCAGCATCCTCAGCAGAGTCTGTTGTAACAGATTCCGTTGAAGCATCCGTTGTCAATGCGGCAAATGATGAGAGCACAGGCAGCGCAGTTGTAACAGAATCCGGTGCGGAATCTCTTGCAGAGTCCACAGTCGAAGAAGTTTATGAGGAGCCGGCAGCAGAGCTGCAGGCAGTTGCCGAGGCAAAGGCACAGCAGGTTCTGGATCTTCTGAAGCAGGAATCCGATGTTGCGGCAATGGGCACAGATGCGATTACAGCTGTTGCCGCTCAGGTAGATGACACACTGTATGCCGAGGACGGCCAGTTCACAAGAAACGATACAGCTGATACAACATTGGATGCAAATGTTGTGGAAGCTGCTATGGCTCTTGCAGACGGCGAGCTCTGCGACACCGTTGTAAAGAGTGAAGACGGTACAGCTTACTATGTGATCCGCCTGAACAAGGTATTCGATGAGGATGCAACCGATGTAAAGAAGACAGACATTGTCATCAGCCGCAAGGAGGCAAAGTATGATGAAGTTGTTTCTGCATGGGTTGAGGAAGCAAAGGTTTCTGTCGATGAGGACGTCTGGGCAGCAGTGGAAGTAAAGGATTCCGAGCTGTTCACACTTGCACCGGCTCCGCAGACAGAAGCTGAATCAGAAGCAGCAGCCGTTGAATCTGTAGTTGAAAGCACAGTTGAGTCAGCAGCTGAGGCCAATACAAACGGCGCAGAGCCGCTTGCATCAGATGTTCTGTCCGGTGCAGAGAGCGCAGCTTCCGCGGTGGAAAGCGCTGTCTCAGCAGTTGAGAGCATTGCAGAGTAAAATCTTCGCGAAAAACAGGATTTTGAGAATAAAACCTGAAAAGGAGGCGTGCCGTTGAGGTGCGCCTCCTTTTTTTATTGCGTTTTACTTACCTGAGAAGGGAAGTTTATGGTAGTCTCCTTGGTATTATGTAAACAGATTGAGAGT
>JAUNAG010000184.1 GCA_030527685.1 Lachnospiraceae bacterium
CGATACGTCCAAAACCATTAATTGCAACTTTTACTGCCATGATAAATTCCTCCTAATGAAATTGAGTGAGTCCATTAGTGTCTTCCAGTAACCGACACTAATCTAGAACGTATTGTACCGAATTTCAAACAAAAATTCAAGCCTTTTTGAAAAAAAGCGTAACAATCTTGTCACTTTTTGCCGGTATTCTTGCGAAAGCTCTTTTTGCATTTTATAATAAGAAAAAACAAGAATAAGAAAGGAATCGTGGCTATACAGCAAAATGAATAGTTACGAAGGGATTTACTTATGAATCACATACTTTGGGACTGCCATATGCACTCAAGTTTTTCCGGCGACAGTGATACTCCCATGGAGCAGATGATTCAGGCCGGCATTCAAAATGGGCTTACCGGCATCTGCTTTACCGAGCATCTGGATCTGGATTTTCCGGATACACCTGATCACTTTGATTTCACCATCGACTTTCCGACCTACCATGCACTCTTCCTTGAGCTGAAAGAGAAATATAGGAATCAGATTTCCCTTCATTATGGAATGGAACTTGGATTGCAGCCTCATCTTGCTAATACCTTCGATCAGATTCTTCATGATCACTCCTTCGATTTTGTCATCGGCTCTGTGCATCTTCTGAATGGGTGTGATCCATACTATCCGGAAACCTTTGCAGGAAAAGATGAATCCGAGTGCTACCGACGATATTTTGAGTCTATTCTTATGAATCTTCAGGTCTTCTCCGGGTTTGATTCCCTTGGACATCTGGACTACATTGTACGGTATGGTCCTAATCGAAACAAAGACTACTCATATAGTAAATACCGTGACATCATCGATGCCATTCTGGAACAGCTGATCCGCCGTGACATCGCTCTGGAACTGAACACAGCAGGATACAACGCAGGCCTTGGATCACCAAATCCCTGCAGAGAAGTTCTGCAGCGCTACAAAGAACTTGGAGGCAAGATGATCACGATCGGCTCGGATGCACATATTCCCGAACGTGTTGCCTCTCGTTTTGAGGATGCCTCTGAGCTTCTGAAAAGCCTTGGTTTCACCGCTTATACGGTGTTCCACAATCACATTCCGGAGTTTCACCGAATCAAGTAAGTCCCCCGCTTCAAATGCACAGAGCATTAAGCAATGATATCGATTTCACTATTTCCATCATCACTATTGACTTTTCATCCATGCACTTGTAAGATTGATTTGAGTCGAACCGTTAATGCGTAAGTCGAGTATTTTCGCAGCTGTTACTACTCTGCAGCTGCCTGCTTAAAAGGATTATGAGACCGGGTTTCTCGACTGCTGCAAGCGCATAGGTCACATACAACTAGCAACAATGAAGGGAGACTTATATGTCTGGAAAGAGAGTACAAAAAAAGCGTGCCGCAATGGCAAAATCCACTGCTTCAACCACCGGAAGCACTCCTGTAACCACGACTACGGAGAACGTTGCTGTTCCAGCAGAAGAAACTGCAAAAACCGCATCAAGTAACACCGTTGTGAATAAAGAAGCACCTGCTAAGGCTGCTGAAAAGAAAGAAGAAGTAAAAGCTGCTCCTGCTAAAGCTGCTGAGAAGAAAGAAGAAGCAAAGGCCGCTCCTGCTAAAGCTGCTGAAGAGAAAGAAGAAGTGAAAGCTGCCGAGAAGAAAGCTCCGGTCAAAAAAGCTGCAGCTAAAAAGACTACAAAGAAAGCGGCTGCTGCAAAAGAAACTGCAGACAAAGAAACCACAGCTAAAAAGACTACAAAAAAGGCTGCTGCAAAGAAAGAAGAAACCAAAGAAGCAGCTCCTAAGAAAACACCCCGCAAAACAAGCGCTGCAAAAAAAGCAGAGCAGGAAGCAAATATTTTCCAGGCTCGTTTTGATCGCTACTACGACGAGCTGAAATGGCTGTATTGTGAGCTGTATCAGGACAACCCTTATGTTATGATGCATCTGGACGACCTGACCCGTGATATCCAAAACATTTATACTTTCCGTAACGAGGATCTGAAAGCATCTGATCTTCGCCGCGAGGCAGACCGCAACTGGTACAAACGCAACGATCTGATCGGAATGATGCTGTATGTTAACGCTTTCTCTGAGACATTAAAAGGCCTCGAAGAAAAACTGGACTATATTCAGGAATCCAACGTGAACTATCTGCATCTCATGCCTCTGCTCTCCTCTCCGGAAGGAAAGAGTGACGGCGGTTATGCTGTTGCTGATTTCCGTACCGTTCAGCCGGAACTGGGAACTATGGAAGATTTTGCAGAGCTGACAGGCAAATGTCACGAGCGTGGTATTAATGTCTGCCTCGACTTCGTAATGAACCATACTTCCGAGGATCATGAGTGGGCAAAACGTGCCCGTGCCGGCGAAAGAGAATATCAGGATCGTTACTTCTGCTTTGACAATTATGACATTCCTGCCATGTACGAGCAGACCTGTCCTCAGGTATTCCCAACAACTGCTCCCGGAAACTTCACATGGTTTGATGACTGTCACAAGCATATCA
>JAUNAG010000185.1 GCA_030527685.1 Lachnospiraceae bacterium
TTCTGACGCAGAGTTTAAAGAAGAACTGACACTGAGCGGCAAGGAAGTAACGGTTAAGCTGATTCAGCCGGAGCTGGAAGAAGCAGCTGAGCAGGGCTCCGTAAAGAAAACTGCAGTATCGAAGTCCTCTCTTAAGAAGGGCGCAGCCTCAAAGAGCAGCCTTAAAAAGACGGATGCGTCAAAGAAGGAACTCAAGAAAGCGGATGTATCAAAGACGGAGCTTAAGAAGGCAGACACAGCTAAGGCCGCTGCAGACAGCAGGAAGCAGACTGAAGCAGCTGCAGCACTGTCAACGGCAGACATCAAGGAAGGCAGTATTGTCAGAGTGGAGCTGGACGATCAGGGAAATGCAGTCTCTGTAATCATCCTTGATAATGCAACAGTAAAGGCTGATGCAGCAAACAAAAAGGTAAAGAAGTCCTGACAGGACAGAGATTCTGTTTTTATAGCAGGAAAAGATGCTCTCGAGTGCAGCGGGAGCATCTTCTTCTGTCAGATAAGTGCTGACGGTTAAAAGATGCCGGACTGTCTGAGAATGGCAGTCCGGAGTGTCTTTCTGCAAGACAGACACTATGCCGGCACGGGTTCTGTACGTTTCTTCAGAATAGTGGTATAATTCGAGACGAGTGTCGTATGACGGGGAAGGAAGGCCTGTCAGCACTTTCGATATAAGAACCGGCTGCATATTCTGCCGGAGCGATATCACATTATGGGCCGGTACTGTGCGATGATGAATCCGCACATCCGGCACAGGTAAAGGAGAGACGGATCATGGTATCATCGGAAGAAATTCTGAAAAGACTGACGATGTTCAGGACGGAGATGAAGAATGAGGGGATTGATGTATTCCTGCTTCTTTCTACCGATCCGCATGCATCGGAATATGTCAGTGATCACTACAAAACAACTGAATTCGTGAGCGGCTGTACAAGCGATAATGTAGTTCTGGTAATTGAGCAGGATTGTGCAAAACTCTGGACAGACGGCAGATATTTCATCTCCGCTGCACAGGAGCTGAAGGACACAGGCATCGAACTGATGAAGAGCGGGCAGCCGGGTGTTCCGAAGCCGGAAGATTATCTGCGCGGAACACTGCACAGCGGCATGGTGCTTGCCTTCGACGGTACCTGCGTAAATGCGGAAATCGGACAGCGCTACAGAGATATTGCGAAGAGCTGCGGAGCAAAAGTGGAGTCATCACCGGAAGCAATCGATCAGATCTGGATGACAAGACCGGCACTGCCGTGCAGCCCGATCTGGGTACTGAAGGATGAGATCGCAGGAAAGTCCTGCGCCGATAAGCTTGCAGATGTAAGAAGAGCGCTTGAGGAAAAGGGCTGCGGACATCTGATTCTGTCTAAACTGGATGACATCATGTGGCTTCTGAACCTTCGCGGCGATGATGTGGAATGCAATCCGGTTGCCCTGTCCTACCTGCTGGTCGGACCGGAGACAGCTGATGTGTTCCTGCAGAAGGAAGCAGTCACTGCTGAGACAGCAGAGTATCTGAAGGAAAACCGCATTAAGGTTCATGAGTATACAGAGATTCTGGACTATCTGAAGGACTATCACTTTGAAGCGCCGGTTCTGATTGACCGCGGCTCCTCAAGTGATACGATGGTACGCCTGCTGAAGGACAAGGGTGATCTGGTCAACGGCGAGAATCCGACCGCTATGATGAAGGCAGTGAAAAACTGCACAGAGATTGAGAATATTCAGAAGTATTATCTTCTTGATTCAGTTGCTGTATGCCGCTTTATCTATCAGATCAAAACAAGAGACCGCAGCGTCCGGATGACAGAGATGGATGCGGCAGCAATGATCGATTCACTGCGCGCAGAGATTCCGGGCTTCATCGGACTTTCATTCCCGACTATTCCGGCAGTCGGCCCGAATGCAGCTATGGCACATTATATGCCGTCTGCAGAGAGCGCTGCAGAGGTTGGCGAGGAAGGCTTCCTGCTGGTGGATTCAGGTGCACATTATCTTGGCGCAACAACAGACGTGACAAGAACAATTGCACTCGGCGAGCTGACAGAAGAGATGAAGCGCGACTTTACACTGGTTGCGGTATCCAATCTGGAGCTTCTCTACACAGGTTTTGCAAAGGGAACTTCCGGTGCGCAGCTGGATATGATTGCACGTGCACCGCTTTACCGTTACGGCATGGATTTCAATCACGGAACAGGCCACGGCATCGGTTATATTTTAAATGTACATGAAGGTCCGCAGCGTATCGGGCATGCAAGCTCTGCAGGCTCAGAGATTCCGATGGCTCCGGGGATGATTACATCAGACGAGCCGGGAATCTACCGTGAAGGCAAGTACGGAATCCGTACAGAGAGCATCATGCTCACTGTCTATGACAAGAAGAATGAATTCGGAGAATTCCTGAAGCACGAGCCGCTGACTTTTGCGCCGATTGATCTGGATGCGATCGATACGCGCTATATGGAACGGCTTGATGTCGAATATCTGAATGATTATCATGCGAAGGT
>JAUNAG010000186.1 GCA_030527685.1 Lachnospiraceae bacterium
CATGTTCTGGCGATAGTGACCCCAGTGACCGGATGTCTCCCAGATCTCCTTATTGTTGATTACCGGAGCGGAAATCTCTGTGTAGTCATGAATATCATGTACTTCTCTCCAGTAGTTCAGAAGTGCATTGTAGAGCTTCCAGCCTCTCGGCAGCCAGTACGGCATACCCGGTGCTGTCGGATCGAACATGAACAGATCAAGCTGCGGTCCGAGCTTCTTGTGATCACGCTCCATAGCCTCACGGATCAGGTCAAGATGAGCCTTCAGCTCCTGCTTTGTCGGGAATGCATATACATAGATACGCTGCAGCTGATCGTTGTGCTCATCGCCTCTCCAGTAAGAACCGGATACGGACTTAATCTTGAAAGCAACACTTAAAAGCTCAGCAGAGTTCTCAACGTGCGGTCCTCTGCAGAGATCGACGAAATCGTCACCTGTTGCATAGGTTGTGATTGTCTCACCGTCCGGAAGATCATTGATCAGTTCCTGCTTGTACTTCTGATCCTTGAAGAGCTCGAGAGCCTCTTCCTTGGAAACTTCCTTTCTTGTCCATGCTTCCTTACGCTTCAGGATCTCACGCATCTTGTTTTCGATTGTAGCAAAGTCATCCTTATTCAGCGTTCTCGGCAGCATGAAGTCATAATAGAAACCGTCTGCGATCTGCGGACCGATTGCTACATCAACATGCTCACCGGCAAACATCTCAATGACAGCCTTCGCAAGAATGTGTGACATTGAATGACGATATACCTGTAAAAATTCTTCGCGTTCCATCTTCATTCCTCCATTACAATGATAAAAGCGTCCCTTATATCACGGGACTTACTCCGTCATATAAGGGACGCTGTTCTGCGCGGTTCCACCCTTATTGCTGTCTCCTGCTTCCGCCACTGTTGCGGTATGAAACAGCCTCTCTTTTTGATGATAACGGAATCACCGGACCGGATTGGGGTCTCTCAGGGGTGGTCTTCAACCAGGTTTCTCCTGAAGTGCTTCCAGCCCCGCGATCACTCGCATCGGCACTTCTCTCTGGCGGATTCTTCCTGTTCTACTGTCCCCGTCATAGATTTTCGGCTTTTACGCCTTTCTCCGTCATATTATAGTGCAGCCACCCCGGAAAGTAAAGCGGCTTTTCTTCAGCCCTCTTCCTTCGGCAGGATGATGTTCAGCAGAATTGCCATGATCGTTGCAATGACAACCGGTGACTTTCCGAAGATAATCGTGACTTCCGGCGGGAACTGATTCATAGACGCAGAGGCCTGTGCAATACCGACTCCAAGTTCAGCCGAGAGACCGACAATCGTCGTATTTCTGGCGCTCAGCTTCTGCGATGTAATCAGCTTCATACCAGTCATGGCGATAGTCGAGAATACCGTGACCGTCGCACCGCCGAGAACGCACTGCGGAATCGTTGTCAGGACAGCTGAGAATTTCGGACAGATACCGGCTGTCAGAAGGAACAGCGCCGTCAGTGCAAAAACCGTTCTGTTGATAACCTTATTGGTAATGACAATACCGACGTTCTGCGAATAGGTAGCAGTCGGAAGGCAGCCGAACAATGCTGCAATCATATTGCTCAGTCCGTATCCGATGATGCCGCCCCGCAGCTCCTCATTGGTCGGCTCACGATCCATGCCGCCGATCGTAGTGGATGAATAATCTCCGATCGCCTGAATCGCATTAATGACAAAGAGCAGTCCCAGAGCGATGCAGGCATCCGGACGAAAAGTGACGCCGAAATGCAGCGGCTTCGGAAGGGAGATCCAGTCCGCTGTCAGAACCTCGGTAAAATCCACCATTCCAAAAACCAGCGCCACTATATATCCCACCAGAAGTCCGAGCAGAATCGATGCAAGTTTTACAATGCCCTTCCCCTTATTCTGCAAAACAAGAACAGCTGTCAGCGTAATAACCGCTATCATCCAGTTCTGCCAGGAACCGTAAACCAGTGCTTCTGTCAGACCTTTGCCCTCAACAACAACTGCGTAGGTATTGCCCGCTCCGCCTGCCATATAATTAATCGCGGTCGGATACAGGGAAAGTCCGATCGTGAACACGACTGTTCCCGTAATAATAGGAGGAAACAGCTTTCGAATCGGTTTTATGAAAATGCCGACGACTGATGCAAGTATGCCTCCGACAATCATCGCTCCTGCAATCGCCGCGATCCCTCCTCCGGAATCCACAATGGCCTGCATACTCGGCAGGTAGGCAAAGCTGATACCAAAGATCACGGGAAGTCCGGCACCAAGACGAAAGCCGCCCTTTTTCCCGATCGGGTACAGCTGCAGCAGCGTTGTCAGTGCGGAAAATACCAGAGAAGCCTGAATCAGCAGAATCCTGTCTTCCGCAGCCATCCCCAGCATATTGGAGATGATGATAGCTGGTGTCACGCAGCCTACCACCATGGAGACAAGATGCTGCAGTGCGAGTGAAACCGCCTTGCCCGGCTTCGGTCTCCCCTCCCACTGAAAAAGTGCTT
>JAUNAG010000187.1 GCA_030527685.1 Lachnospiraceae bacterium
CCGACAGTGACCGCAGCTCCTACAGAGACGCCGGCTCCGGCTGAGCAGGAGCCTGAAAATTCCGTAGAATATGCGATTAAGATTTCGACTTCATACGGTGATCTCTATTATCCGGATCAGTGGGAGGACTACATCAAAACGGAACAGACCAGGGAAGGCAATATTCTGGTTGTTTCGTTCTCAGCAGAGATTAAGGGCAGAACATTCCGGATGTTTGATGCCAGAATCGGCGATAATGATGCAATCGGTACACTGACCGGTCCGGACGGAAAAACAAGAAATGTAGGCTTCGCTTCTTATGAGACGGAAAATGCAGAAGGTCTTTCTGCAGATGAACAGAACCGTCTGAATGCGATGTCCGAGGACATTAATTTTGTGATTGATCACCTGCAGTAAGCAGGCGTCAAGATAAAGGTACTATTTTTAAAGTAACAAGAAGAGGGAAAGATATGAAGAGAAAGAAACTTGCCAAGGGCTTGTCGATCTTGCTGGCAGCTTCCCTGACGCTTTCGGGCATTGCACCTGCAAGCGTTATCCTGGCTGAGAGCTACGAGGCAGAAATCCCGGAGGCTTCCGAATGGGAGGAAGAAATTTCATCCTATCAGGAAGACGAGGACGATGCATCCGACGAGGTGCAGGACACCTATGAGGATGATGACTACAGCGAAGACGACTACGGTGAAGATGACACCGATGAGCCGGGAACAGCAGATGCATACGCTGACTATGAGGACGACGATGAGTATGCAGATGATGATGCCGGAGAAGCAGAGGTTCCGGAAGCAGAAGCTGCTGCGGAATCTGTTGCAGAAGAGCCGGAATACAGTGACGATGAACTGACAGAGTCTGCTGCAGAGCCTTTTGCACTTGGTGATATCCCGGGAGTTGCAGAGCCTGCTGCTGACTGGGAAACATTTATGACGGATCTCCGTGATCTGGAAACATATGCGAACGCATATGCAGCAGAAAACGGCGGAGATGCAGACCGCCTGATGGTCAATTATATCCGTACCGGTGTAGAGCGCTACCAGACCGGTGAATGGACGACCATGGCAGGTACGGAAAATACTGCATTTACAGCGTACGTTCTGGATCAGGATATTCTGAACGGTACAACGGCAACAGGTCTGCGCGGTATCGAGAGCATTCAGGTTCCGAACGGTGAAGAGATGGAATTCTCTCATATGTTCGGTTTGCTGGATATTGCGCTTTACAATAACGGTTCCGAGGTTCCGTTTGACCTTGGAAGCTGGGCAGGCGATATCTGCGACCTGATCTTTATTGCTGCTCGCCATGGCGTAACGGAGACCGAAACAGAAGAGCTTACGCAGGAAGTACAGAACAATTACTTCCGCATCGAATTTGAAGATGAATCAGCTTTCAGTGAAGCAGATCTTCGCGGAGACCTGGACGGCTACTTTATTGCTTCCAAGCTGCTCTCCACGACAAGAAGCCTTCGTTCTCTGATGGAAAGCTACTACACAGCTTCCTTAAATGATACCTCCAGAGCTGTGTTCTTCCTGAAGAACCGTTTTGCAGGTTCCAACAGCAAGGAGGCAATCAGAAAGGCAGTCTATAAGGCATATTCCGCTAACTCCGGCTGCAGCATTCTGGAATCCAAGCGCGGTGTCGACAAGATGGATACACTGAGAACGGCTTCCTGCTATGCATTTGCTGATTATATGTACGAGCTTGCCAAGGATCAGCTCCCGAAGACAGAAGAGCCGCTTTACACCGTATTCTCCAGCACAACCTCAACACTGGCACCGGGTGTAACGCAGACTGTTAATTATGCGACAAATGCATATGACAAGCAGATCGTTTACTATATCGCGAAAGCAGATGTCTCCCGTGAGGATGTACAGATTTCAGCGAACTATGCGCACCATGATGCCTCCAAATGGAATACGGCACGTATTACCGATCAGATGGCACAGGCAAAGGCATTCCACTCTAATCCGGACGATGCCGAGCATTATATTGAAGGCTTCGAGCCGATCGTCGGTATCAATGCGGATTATTACAATATGAATAACGGTCAGCCGGCAGGTGCTCTGGCAATCGACGGCAAGATCTATAAGGAAGGAAACGGCAATGCCTTCTTTGCAATTCTGAAAGACGGCACACCGATTATTGCCGACGGAAACAAGTGGAAGACCTATCGTGATCAGATCGAGCACGCAGTCAGCGGTGCGCAGATTCTGATCCGCGACGGCAAGATTCAGACAAGCCTGAAGACCAGTGCCAATAACGGTTATCCGGAAACCTGCGTCGGCATCACAGAAGACGGACAGGTTGTCTTCATGGCAATCGACGGCCGCCAGGAGCCGTTCTCAGCGGGCGGCAGCGCGGCTGAATTCGCTATGATCATGTACGAGGCAGGCTGCGTATATGCACTTGGCCTGGACGGCGGCGGATCCACAACATTTGCCGCAAAGCAGGAAGGTGCGGATCATGTATCTGTTGTGAAC
>JAUNAG010000188.1 GCA_030527685.1 Lachnospiraceae bacterium
GGTACGAGAGGCAGTTCTTCCGTACCTGAATGAAGAAGAGCAGGCCTGGCTGAAAGAGGCGACCCGCCCGATTTCACTGGATTAATCCTGCGATACCTGTTTGACAGGTGTCACATTCTAGCAGAGGTGTGTTTTGAAAAAAGTATTTCCTAATTTCAGATTATCCCTCAGACTCTTACCGGAGCTGGCCGTCACTGCGGCCGCTCTGGTACTTTTGTTTGTGTACAGGGGATTGTTTTTTGCGGGAGCCAGAGTCATTAAGTCCACTTCGTCTATGAATCCTGCGGTGGATATTCCGCTGGAGACGCATCGTGCACTGATCTTCTATGTTCTGATCGGTCTGGTGGTGCTGGCAGTTGTGGACGGCCTGTTCAGTTATTTCGGCAGGTATGCGAATAAAAAAAGAGTGCTGTTTTCGACGATTCCCGGAACTGTGATAGGTCTTCTGGCTGTCGTTGCATCATCCGTTCTCTTTTTCTATGAGATCGAGCTGATCAATAATTACTATCTGGTCAATATGAAGCCGAAATATGTCAGGCTGAATATTCTGATCACGCTGATTCTGACACTGGTTCTGGTGCTGCTGTTCAATTCAGTGACAAGAGGACTGCAGATTGCGGCGATCTTCTTTGTTGTCTGGGGGACAGCGAATTATTTCGTGCAGCGCTTCAGAGGTTCACCGCTTCAGTGGGTGGATTTCAGTGCGATCCGGACAGCTGCCAATGTAGCCAATAATTATTCCTACCAGCCGAACTGGGAAGTGATTGCGTGCTGGGTGCTGAATCTGACGTATGTGCAGTTTCTGGAACATCGTCATGTGCGCTGTAATTTCGGAAAGCTGCCGCTTAAAATCCTGTCCAGAGGAGCAGGTGTGGCGGTACTGGCTGCATTTTACATGATGATCTTCCGCACAAACTGCCTGTCCGATCAGGGAATCTGGCTGCGCGACTGGCAGCCGTGGTATACCTACAGACTGTTCGGTGTGGAATCGGGCTTCTTTGCATTTGCCAAAGCATCCTTCCCGGAGGCTCCGGAGAGCTATTCCGGTGCGGAAACGAAGCGCATTATTCAGACTTCGGAAAGCGAGGAGACGGAGGACAATTCGTCCCTTCCGGTTCCGGAAAATATCATCTGTATCATGAACGAGAGTTTTTCGGATCTCACGATTTATCCGAACTTTAAGACGGATGTCGAGCTGACGCCGGTTCTGAAGAGCCTGAAGGAAAACACGCAGTCGGGCAGGCTGCTTGCCTCGGTGAAGGGCGGAACGACCTGCAATACGGAATATGAATTCCTGACAGGCAATTCCTGCGTCCTGTCTCCTTCAACAGTCGTCTTTACTTCTTTTATTAAGGACAAGCAGTATTCGATCGCCAGAACACTGGCCGATCAGGGCTACACAGCGATTGCACTGCATCCCTACAAAAGAAGCGGCTGGTCAAGAACGACGGTTTACCCGCGTATGGGCTTCTCTGATTTCCTGTCGATTGAGAACAGCTTCGAGGGTGCGGAGAAGGTGCGCGGTTATGTCAGTGACAGTGGCGATTATCAGGAGCTGATCCGTCAGGTAGAGAATAAGAAAGAAGGCGAAAAACTCTTCCTTTTTAATGTCACCATGCAGAATCACAGTTCCTACAAGGATAAGGATTTCGAGAGTACGGCTCATGTGCTGGACTATAACGGCGCCAACCAGGGACAGGCCGATCAGTTCTGCTCTCTGATGCAGCTTTCGGATCAGGCGATCGGCGAGCTGCTGGACTACTTCAGTAAGAGTGATCAGAAGACACTGATCTGCTTCTGGGGCGATCACCAGCCGGAGATCGGAGATGATTTCTGGGAATACTGCCTCGGAAAGGATCTGGACCGGCTGACTTTCGATGAGCAGCAGCTGCTGTATGAGACCCCGTATTTTATCTGGGCAAATTACGATATCCCGGAAGCGCAGGATCAGACGATGTCTGCAAATTACCTGAGCAGTTATCTGCTGAGTCTGACAGGACTGGAGCTGACGGGTTATAATCGTTATCTGCTGAATCAGAAAAAAGTAATTCCTGCAATGAACGCATACGGCTATCTCAGCGAAGATGGTATTGCGCGCGCGTGGGGGAGTGCAGATGCCGGACAGACAGAAGAAGAGAAACTCGAGCAGTACAGGTGTCTGATTTATAATGAGCTGACTGCAGGAAAGGCAAGGGACGAGAGCTTCTTCGGAATTTCCTGAGAAGCCCGAACCGTCAGAAGAATAAAACAGGCTGTTTTCGACACAGCGATTTTAGAGAACAAATGATAAAAAGACAGGACGAAGTGAGTACGTATCAAGTGCCGCTTCGTCCTGTTATTCTGTGTGAAAGCTCCGTTATTCTGTGTGAAAGC
>JAUNAG010000076.1 GCA_030527685.1 Lachnospiraceae bacterium
CTTGCGACAGAGCTCTTTCTTCTACCTGTACCATAAAACTTTTCGCTTGCCACTTTTCTACCCTCCTATTACAGCTTCAGCTCTTCCGGCTTCTGAGCAGCATGCTCATGATCCGGGCCTGCGTATACATGAAGCTTCTTGAACTGGCTGTCACCAAGAACACCGTGCGGGATCATGCCGCGAACTGCATGCTCGATAACTCTTTCCGGCTTCTTCTCAAGCATCTCTCTCAGTGTTGTATATTTAGCACCGCCGACGTAATCGGAGTGAGAGAAATAGATCTTCTGGTCAAGCTTCTTGCCTGTAACCTTGATCTTCTCAGCGTTAACAACGATTACATAATCACCTGTATCAACATACGGTGTAAAGATCGGCTTATTCTTACCTCTAAGGACTCTGGCAACTTCTGTTGCAAGACGGCCAAGTGTGACGTCCGCTGCGTCGACGACGTACCACTTACGCTCGACGTCTCCCGCCTTCGCCATAAATGTACCCATGGAATTTCCTCCTGCTATATCGAAACGTGTAACGAGTTCTTAAAAGCCTCAAAAGACTTCCACTCATCTTTTAAGGAAGCAGCAAAGCCGAACCGGGGCAGGCCGGTCATTTGCGCATAAAATCAAGGCGACTTGGGATTGTCGCACTTTTAGTATTATACGAGTGAATATCGGTCTGTGTCAACCGAAAATTCACTGTTTTTCGCACCGAAAAATCACTGTTTTTCCGCTGCTTCAGACTGCTTTTTTGTATCTTTCGCAACAGCGGATCACTGCTCTCTTATCTCTTCTCCATCGGCACAAAGTCCATATGTTCGCCGACGTATTTTGTAGCAGGACGCATAATACGGCCGTCATAGAGCTTGTTCTCTACATTGTGAGCAACCCAGCCGGAAACACGCGCAATTGCAAAGAGCGGTGTGAACAGATCCTCCGGAATATTGAGCATATGATATGCGAAGCCTGAGTAGAAGTCGACGTTGGTCGGAAGGATCTTGTTCTTCCGCTCATAAGTCACTTCCTTTACAGTCTTCTCGAACAGCTCATAGAACTCGAACTTATCCATGCAGTCCTGCTCGATCGCAAGCTGTCTGCAGAGATCTCTCAGCAGCTCTGCTCTCGGATCGGACAGTGTGTATACCGCATGACCAAAGCCGTATACAAGACCGCTGCCGTCGTAGAAATCGCCGTCCAGGATTCGATTCACAACATCTCTGACCGCATCGACGTCCTTCGTATAATTGATCTCATCAATGACCTCATGCATCATGTTGGCAACCGATACATTGGCGCCGCCGTGACGCGGTCCCTTTAAAGCACCGATGGATCCGCAGATTGCGGAATAAAGATCCGTATTGGTAGAACCGATAACGACATCCGTGAAAGTGGAGTTATTACCGCCGCCGTGATCCGCATGAATCACAAGCAGTGCATCCAGCAGGTTCGCTTCTCTTTCGGTAAATGTTCCGTCAAGGCGAAGCATATGCAGAATATTTTCCGCAATGGAATACTCTTTCTTCGGATAATGAATGATCAGAGACTCACGGTTCAGATCATGCATCTTTGCCTGATACGCATAGCAGCCCATGGCCGGGAACTTTGCAATCAGATTGAGACCCTTCAGCAGTGTCTGATAGACATCGATTGTGTCCGGGTCAGAATCATAATTGTAAAGAGCAAGCGTCAGCATCTGCAGACGGTTCATCAGATTTCTGGAAGGTGCGCGGAGCACTTCATTTACCAGGAAATTATCCGGAAGCTCATAGCGCTCTGCAAGACTTTCCTTGAAGTCATTGAACTGCTTTTTATCCGGCAGGAAGCCGAAAAGCAGCAGGAAGCAGGTCTCCTCATAACCGAAGTTGCCCTTTCGGTTGAGGATCAGGTCGCGCAGACTGTAGCCGCGGAACAGCAGATCGCCGTCGCACGGGATCGGCTTTCCGTCTTCTCCCGCCTTGTAACCGATAACGTCTGATACCTTTGTCAGACCGATTCGTACACCGGTTCCGTTCTCATTACGAAGACCTTTTTTAACATCATAGTCCTTAAACAGGTGATTCGGAATATCTGTATAATTGGAAGACTTTCCGAAAAACCTTGCCAGAACCTTATCATCATTAAAGTTGAAGCCCATGGTGTTCCCCCTCCCTTTGCCAGAATTCAAAGCACGTATCTACCCAATATTTGGGGCTGTGCTTCCTTTGATTCGCTGAATATAGTTCTGTCCATTATAAAAGGACAGCCGGGGCAAGTCAAGTTATGACCTGCCCCGGCGCCTTTGCCGTTTCAATTTTCTTTTTATTATTGCATTTCTGCTGCAGGCATGCATCAGCTTTCGGACACTTCCTGCATCTCTCTGCCCGCATCTTCCGGATAGACAATCCGCATCAGCACCAGTCCCTTTGCAATGGCCGTCGGACCTGCCGCACTGCGGTTTTTCGCCTCCAGAATCTCTTTTACGTGTTCCGGCGGATACTTTCCTCCGCCGACCTCCAGAAGCGTTCCTGCAATAATACGTACCATATTATAGAGGAAACCGTTTCCTGTTATACGGATTGTGACCCGCTCGCCTTCTCTTATGACGCGGCACGCGTAGATGGTCCGTACGGTTGTCTTTGACGAATAGCCCGCTGCACAGAAGGAAGCGAAATCATGCTCTCCTTCGATAAATGCAGCTGCCTCATTCATCTTCTTCTCATCCAGCGGATAATAGTAATGCATCTCCGTATGTCTGGAAAGCGGATCCGGATGTACCCGGTTCAGAATGCGGTATTCATATGTTTTGATCGTGCTCTGAAAGCGGGGATGCCAGTCGTCCGGCACCCGGTCCGACTTCACAATGCGGATGTCCTCCGGCAGCCTTGCATTTAAGGCAAATGCAATCTTCGACGGATCGATTCTGGTTTCCGCATCGAAGACAGCAACATTTCCCTCTGCATGAACACCTGCATCTGTCCGGCTGGCTCCGATTGTCTTAATCGGAGTTTTGAAGAGCTCTGTACAGGCCTGATTGACCAGGTCCTGCACCGCCACGCCGTTTGTCTGGCACTGAAAGCCGCAGTAGGCTGTTCCGTCATATGCAATCTGCAGGCGAATTCTCATCCGTATCTCCAATCCCATTTGATTGTTTTTCTTTAGAGTTATATACCGGTGCAGTCTCTACAAAAGCTGGAGCTGCACGAAACCGGTCCATATGAATCCGACAAGTATAAATCTCTCCTGTATGGCTCAGATTCTTGCGATTCAGAATCCGAATCTGCCGAGAACAATGCAGGCGACAAGGTAAGCTGCTGCAATGGCATAGGCGATATAGTCGCGTCTGCCGTAGCGAAGCGGTTTCATCTGTGTACGTCCTGCGCCGCCGTGGTAGCAGCGTGCTTCCATCGCAAGTGCCAGATCGTTGGCTCGGCGGAAGGCTGATACAAAAAGCGGAACCAGAATCGGAATCATGGCGCGCAGACGCTTCATCAGACCGCCGGTCTCAAAGTCGGCTCCTCTTGCCATCTGTGCCTTGCGGATCTTGTCCGTCTCTTCTGTGAGGATCGGAATGAAACGCAGTGCGATGGACATCATCATGGAAATCTCATGAACCGGAACCTTGATCACCTTCAGAAAACTGAACAGGTTCTCCATCGCATCTGTCAGAGCATTCGGAGTTGTTGTCAGCGTCATGATGGAGGATCCGGCAACAAGAAGAACCAGACGCGCTCCCATGCGGAGTGCCTGTCGGATTGCTTCTTCCGTGATAGTGAAGATCCACCAGTGCCATACAACCGTTCCCGGTGTCAGGAACAGGTTAAAGAGCATGGTCACAGCAAGGATGAAAAAGATCGGTTTCAGACTCTTGAGCACATAGCGGAACGGCACCTTCGAGAGACCGATCAGTGCCAGCAGAGCCAGTGCGCAGAAGAGATTGCCGATGACCCCTTTCACGAAAAAGATCGCAATGATGTAGATCATTGTTCCCAGGAATTTTACGCGCGGGTCAAGCTTATGCAATATGGAATTAGACGGATAATATTGTCCGAGTGTCAGTTCTCCCATCAATCATCGTCCTTCCTTGCTGCTGCAGGCACGACCGGACAGAGCCATCAGGATGCTTCTCTTCGCTTCCGCGACTGTTGTGGCAGTCGTGTCCACCTGCATTCCCCGTTCCTTCAGTGCATGCATGATATATGTGATCTGCGGAGCAGCAAGCCCCATCTGTTCCAGTTCCTTATAATGAGAAAAGACCTGCTTCGGCGGACCGTCGAAGGCGATCTTCCCTCCTTCCACAACCAGCATGCGGTTCGCATAGTCCGCAATATCCTCCATGCTGTGCGAAACAAGGATGATGGTGATGCCGCGCTTGTCGCGCAGATACTTGATCTGCTGCAGAAGCTCATCGCGTCCCGCAGGATCCAGTCCGGCTGTCGGTTCATCCAGAATCAGAACTTCCGGATCCATTGCCAGCACACCGGCAACAGCGACACGGCGCTTCTGACCGCCGGAAAGCTCAAACGGTGATGCATCGTAAAGCTCTTCCGGAAAACCGACCTGCTTTAAAGCCTGCTCGGCGCGTTTCCGGCATTCTTCCGGAGACAGTCCCTGATTGGACGGTCCGAACATGACATCCTTCAGAACATCCGTCTCAAACAGCTGATTTTCCGGATACTGGAAAACCAGACCGACATGTGTGCGGAGGGAACGCAGATCGTAGCCCTCGCCCCAGATGTTCTGTCCTTCAAACAGAACCTCACCGGAGGTCGGTCTGATCAGTCCGTTGAGGTGCTGAATCAGGGTCGACTTGCCGCTTCCAGTATGGCCGACCACTCCGATAAATTCTCCTTCACCGATCCCGAGGCTGATATGGTCCAGTGCCTTGACCTCATAGACCGTATTCTGTCCGTATGTGTAGCAGACATCCTTCAGTTCAATTAACATTTTCCTTAAGCCTCTTTCGGTGCAAGTGCATTTACCAGCTCATCAATCGTCAGGATTCCGTCCGGAATATCCGCACCGGCCTGCTTCAGTTCATAAGCAAGCTCCGTCACCTGCGGAACGGACAGTCTGTACTTTTTCAGCACATCTACCTGTGAGAAGATCTCGCGCGGAGTTCCGTTCAGGATCACCTTGCCGCTGTCCATAACATAGACCTTGTCCGCATAGACAACCTCTTCCATGTAATGGGTGATCAGGATGACCGTGACACCTTCCTTTTCGTTCAGTTCACGGACAACCTCCAGCACTTCTTTTCTGCCGTTCGGATCAAGCATGGCTGTCGGCTCATCCATAATGATGCACTCCGGATGCATGGCCACAACGCCGGCGATTGCCACGCGCTGCTTCTGGCCTCCGGAAAGTCTGTTCGGAGAGCGGTCGCGGAAGCCGAGCATACCGACCTTGGCGAGCGCATCGTCCACACGGCTCCAGATATCCTCTGTCGGAACGCCCAGATTCTCGGGGCCGAAGGCGACGTCTTCATCGACCACGGTTCCGATGATCTGGTTGTCCGGATTCTGGAAGATCATGCCTGCTTTCTGGCGGACCTTCCACAGGTCCTCCTCTTCTGCAGTGTTGACACCGTCAATCCACATGGTTCCGCTTGTCGGAACGAGAAGCGCATTCATGTGCTTGGCAAGTGTCGACTTGCCGGATCCGTTATGTCCGAGAACCGCGATGAAATCGCCCTTTTCAACGGTCAGATCAACACCCCGGATGGCATTTACCTTCTCCGGGGTCTCATTTTCCTCTGTATACTTGACGTAATCGTAGCCGAGACGGCTTGCTCTGATAATCGGCATCCCGAATACCCTCCTGCCTTACTCCTGCGGAAGACCCGCACTTCGGATCAGATCCCACACTTCATCTCTGCCTTCCTTCGTTTCCGAGGAAAATGCAATGATCGGCGTTCCCTTCTTCACCTTCAGATCTTTGCGGATGACGCTGATGTTCTTGTCGACCTGGCTCTTCTTGATCTTGTCCTTCTTGGTCGCAATGATCACCGGATCCATGCCGTTGGATGTAATCCAATCATACATCATCTTGTCATTGGCACCCGGCGCATGGCGGATGTCCACCAGAAGGAAGACTGTGCGGAGCTGCTCTGAATTATGAAGATAACCTTCAATCATCTTGCCCCACTTCACCTTTACCTCCTGTGAGATATTGGCAAAACCGTAGCCGGGAAGATCGACCAGATAGCAGTCGGGCGCAAAGTCCTCTCTGCTCTCGTCTTCGTTGATTCTGTAATAATTGATCGTCTGTGTTTTTCCGGGTGCGGAAGAGGTTCTTGCCAGCGCCTTTCTGAGCAGGAGCGCATTGATCAATGAGCTCTTGCCGACGTTGGATTTTCCTGCAAATGCAACCTCGTACTGCTTGTTTTTCGGCAGCTTGCTTGTAATACCGCAGACTGTCTCAAGCTCTGCACTTCTGATTTTATTCATCTGTCTCCTCAGGCATTCTCTGCTTTTCTGGTTCTTCTTCTGGCCGGCTTCTTTGCCGGTGCGGCTTCGTCCTTCTTTTCACCGTGAACGAATTCCGGCATCTGCTTTCCGCCGACATGCTCCTTCCGGACGATGCATTCTACAATGCTCGGATCGGACGGAACCTCGTACATGGCATCCATGACGGTCTTTTCCATGATGGCACGAAGTCCGCGCGCGCCTGTTTTTCTGGTAAGAGAAAGATTTGCGACCTCCCGCAGTGCATCTTCTTCGATTGTCAGCTTGACGCCGTCCATATCGAAAAGCTTCTGGTACTGCTTGACGAGGGAGTTCTTCGGCTCCTTGAGGATGCGGACAAGTGCCTCCTCATCCAGTGCATCCAGTGCTACCACAACCGGAATACGTCCGATCAACTCCGGAATCAGGCCGTACTTGACAAAGTCATGCGGCATGACGTCCTTCAGAACATTTTCCTTTTCCTTCTCTTCGCCTGTCTTGCGGATCTCGGCACCGAAGCCGATGGACTTGGAATCCATACGGTTTTCGACAATCTTATCCATGCCGACAAATGCGCCGCCGCAGATAAAGAGAATATCGGTTGTATCGATCTGCAGCATCTCCTGCTGCGGATGCTTTCTTCCGCCCTGCGGCGGAACGGATGCGATCGTTCCTTCGACGATCTTCAGCAGTGCCTGCTGAACGCCTTCGCCGGAAACGTCACGCGTGATGGATGCATTTTCCGACTTACGGCCGATCTTATCGATTTCATCGATGTAGATGATACCCTTCTCAGCGCGCTTGATATCATAATCAGCTGCCTGAATCAGCTTCAGGAGGATATTCTCTACGTCTTCACCGACATAACCGGCTTCTGTCAGTGTGGTGGCGTCTGCGATTGCAAACGGCACGTTCAGCATCTTAGCCAGTGTCTGCGCCAGAAGTGTCTTTCCTGAACCGGACGGGCCGAGCATCAGAATGTTGGACTTCTGCAGCTCAACATCTCCGTTCTTCGGTGCTGTCAGTCTCTTGTAGTGGTTGTAAACGGATACTGCCAGGACTTTCTTTGCGTCATCCTGTCCGATTACGTAGTCATCAAGGAATGCCTTGATTTCTGCAGGTTTGCGAAGATGAATTTCTTCATCTGTATAGTACCCGTTCTCGAGTTCTTCCTCTTCCATGATGCTGCTGCAGATTGCAACGCACTCATCGCAGATATAGATCCCGTTGCCGCCGGCAAAAAGCTTTTTTACCTGATCTGTATGCTTTCCGCAGAAGCTGCAGCGCAGCTTTTGACCTGCCTGTCTTGCCATACTTTCTCCTTTAATTCCTGCTTTGCTCCTGATGAGCTTCTTTTGCGATTAGCCTAAAAAGCGCCGCGAACAGGAAGAGATATCTCTCTCCCTGCCGCGGCAGACATATCCATTACAATTCTTATGCGCTGCCGGATATGAAACAAATACGGCAAACGCTTATCTGTTTGTGACGACGCTGTCAATCAGACCATAGGTTACGGCCTCATCTGCCGACATCCAGCGGTCACGGTCTGTATCTGCAGCAATTCTTTCTACACTCTGTCCTGAGTTGGCAGCCAGAATCTCGTTGAGTTTCTGTCTTGTCTTCAGGATATGCTCCGCGTCAATCAGCATGTCAGAAGCCTTGCCCTGCGTACCGCCGGACGGCTGGTGAATCATGATTTCTGCGTTCGGGAGTGCCTGTCTCTTGCCCTTGGCACCGCCTGCAAGCAGGAATGCACCCATACTTGCGGCCATGCCGATACAAATCGTTGCAACATCGCACTTAATGTACTGCATGGTATCATAGATTGCCATGCCTGCCGTGACGGAACCGCCCGGGCTGTTGATGTACAGGCTGATGTCGCGTGACGGATCCTCGGATTCAAGGAAGAGGAGCTGTGCCACGATGACACTTGCGGAAACATCCGACACCTCTTCTCCGAGGAAAATAATTCTTTCCTTCAGAAGCCTCGAATAGATATCATAGCTTCTCTCGCCCTGCGCAGTCTGCTCGATCACGTAGGGAACCAGTGTATTACGAATCAAATTCAAACCTCCACTGCGTTTTCAGCGATCAGGGAAATAGCTTCCTGTACGGAGATGTCCTTCTTGAGCTGCTCCTTCTCGTAGTCGCCCATGACTTCCTTCAGCTTCTCAACTTCCATCTGATACTGAGCTGCGATCTTAGCGACCTCTTCATCAACTCTCTCATCAGAAACTTCGATAGCTGCATCCTTTGCAACTGCCTCAAGAACGAGACGTGTCTGGATCTGCTTCAGAGCCTGCGGTCTCATCTCTTCCTTCAGCTTCAGCTCGTTGGAGCCTGTGTACTGCAGGTACATATCGATCGGGATACCCTGGCTCTGCAGTCTCTGTGCATAGTTCTGATACATCTGGTTTACTTCGCTGTCAACCATTGCATCCGGAATATCCATCTCAGAAGCCTCGATCAGCTTATCAACTGCCTCGTTCTCCTGCTCTGTCTTAGCCTGAGCTTCCTTTCTCTCTGTCAGAGTCTTTCTGACGCTTTCCTTGTACTCATCAAGAGTATCGAACTCGGATACATCCTGTGCGAACTCATCATCCAGAGCCGGAACTTCCTTCTTCTGGATCTTGTGTACTGTGCATGCAAAGACAGCTTCCTTGCCTGCCAGATCCGGAGCATGATACTCAGCCGGGAATGTAACAACAACATCCTTGCTCTCTTCGATAGCTACACCGACGAGCTGCTCTTCGAAGCCCGGGATGAAGGAACCGGAGCCGATTACAAGCTGCTGGCCTTCTGCTGTGCCGCCGTCGAACTTCACACCGTCGATAGAGCCGGAGTAATCCAGAGTGATGGTGTCGCCGTCTTCAACAGCGCGGTCTGTTACATCGACAAGGCGGGAGTTCTTCTCCTGCTCCTTAGCGATCTCAGCGTTGATGTCTTCATCTGTAACAGTAACTTCTGCCTTCTTTACTTCGATGCCCTTGTAAGCGCCGAGAGTAACTTCCGGACGTACTGCAACTGTAGATGTGTAGATCAGGCTCTTGCCCTTCTCAACCTGCTCAACATCGAATTCCGGAGCGGAAACAAACTCAAGGCCTGCTTCTCTTGCTTCTGCCGGATATGTGCTGTTGATGCAGTCATTGACAGCATCCTCAAAGAAGATGCCTGTGCCGTACATCTTCTCGATGATAGCCTGCGGTGCATGACCCTTGCGGAAGCCCGGGATGGAAATGCTCTTCTTATTCTTATTGTAGGCACGTGTAACAGCCTTTGCGAACTCCTCTGCCGGTACTTCGACAGTCAGCTTTACCATGTTGTGCTCTAATCTTTCGATCTGTGCGCTCATTGTTCCTCCTGCGTCTCTCTTGTCTTATTTTCAGCCCGCACCTGTTGTGCGAACCGGAATCAGCTGGTTTCATCTGCGCGTTCTGTCAGTGAACACGTCTCTTTACTATATCACAGCCTTATTTTTCTGAACAGTCCTTTTTCAGGCTTTATAGACGATTTCACGGGCAACGGCCCTTGCTCTGTCTTCTCCCTCAAGTGCTTTGATCAGTTTCAGGGCAAATGCAGCTGATGTGCCTGCGCCTCTGCTGGTGATTACCTTGTCGTCGCGGACAGCTTCCTTGTCAAGGACAATCTCTGCTCCGCCGAGCTGGCTTTCCATGCCCGGATAGCAGGTTGCCTTCTTGCCTTTCAGAAGTCCGAGTGCTCCGAGAACTGTCGGTGCTGCGCAGATTGCAGCTACAAAACGTCCCTCTTCAGCAGCCTTCTTCAGAGCCTTGCCGAGTCCCTTGTGGTTCATCAGATAAGTGGTTCCCGGCATGCCGCCCGGAAGAATCAGCATATCCACCGCATCCGGCTTTGCCTCATCCCACATCATATCTGCAATTACTTCGATTTTGCTGCGGCCGCGAAGTGTCAGTGAATCACTGATGGAAACGGTCTTAACATCAATATCTGCGCGGCGAAGAAGATCAACTGTTGTCAGTGCCTCTACCTCTTCAAAGCCGTCCGCAAGAAATACATATGCTGAACTCATTCTATTCTCCTTAATGTTTCATAAAACATTCCGGGGCATACAGCCTGTCGTTTGCTGCCTCGTTATTTTCTTCTTCCCTGCAGATAAACGAGGAAGCCGCGCATAATCTCGCGATCCTCGTCTGACAGGAATTTCATTCTGGAAAGTTTGCCGCCTGCGCGCTTAAAGCAGGCATTCATGGAATCCTTTGCATAGGCAAGTGCTCCGGACTCCCTGAAAATCTCACGCACCTGTTCCAGATCCTCTTCTGTGATTTCGGGTTTTCCGTAATACTGCAGAAGTTTTTCGGTATATTCCGGACATCTGGTCCGCACATACATCCACAGGATTGTCTGCTTGAATTCCGAGATATCGGAGCCGACATCCTTGCCGAGTGTTTCCGGCTCTGCATAGATGCCCAGGATATCATCCATGATCTGGAAGGCCACACCGACATCCTCTGCAAAGCGGTCGGCCGCACGCAGATCGGCATCGGAGGCTCCTGCCAGCATCATACCGAGATGAAGCGGTCCGACGATGGAATAATGAGCTGTCTTCAGACGGTAGATATCGCCGACTGATTTTTCCAGAAGCGCCTTTCTCTCCTCTTCGCTGTAGATCTCGTCCTGCAGCTCATAGGGAAGCACGACGTCGAGGAGTTCGCCTCGCATCGTATTGAGAATCACCTCATCAAAATACGTCAGCAGCTTTCCGAAGTTCGGATGATCCGCATAGCCCTCTGCCAGTTTCATATTGGCAAGATACAGACCGATATCTCCGACGCAGAGTGCCGCTGCATTCGCAACATCCTCATTGGCCTCACCGGCTGCAGCCTGCAGGCCGCGCACATGAAGTCTGTGCTCATAGCGTCTGTGAATCGTCAGCTTGCCGCGTCTCGTCTCCGCATGATCGATAATGTCATCATGCACCAGAACGGCGGTCTGAAAGATTTCAAAGGCAAGTGCCAGATCATCACTTTTGCCCGGATTCTTTCCTCCTGCGATCCGGTAACCCAGATCGACCAGCATACCGCGCAGCAGCTTGCCTCCCTCGTTCATATCTGCAAGATCATTCTTAAAGGTCTTCAGAATCAGATTCTTCTCTTTGCGAAGCTGCCTGTTATAGGCTTTCTGTTCCTTCTCGAGATGTGCCTTTTCTGTCCGGTAATAGTCGAGAAATGCTTTTAAAGCTCTGTCGTCCTTCATGCAGACATTCCTCCTCTTATTTTCCCTTATTGATCTTCACATGCCGATACCAGGCAAGTGCCTCCTGCAGAAGCTCCTCGCTAAAATCCGGCCACAGTGTATCTGTAAACCAGAGATCCGCATAGGTTGTCTGCCACGGGAAGAAATTGGAAAGTCTCTGCTCTCCGCCCGTCCGGATCACAAGATCCATATCCGGGATGCCTGCTGTATCGAGTGCATCATTGAACAGTTCTTCCGTGATGTCCGACGGACTGAGTGTGCCTGCCTTCACCTGCTCCGCAAGCTTCTGTGCCGCTCTGATGATCTCATCGCGTCCGCCGTAGCTCAGTGCAATCTGCAGGATCAGCTTGCCGCAGTGTTTTGACATCTCCTCCGCATCGCGGATGACCTGCTGATCTTCTTCGGAAAGGCCGCTCAGATTGCCGATCACCGTCACTCTGACGCCCTTTTCGATACAGGTGTGAATCTCCTCCACGAAGAATCTGCGCATAAGCTTGAAGAGATCGGATACCTCCTGCTGAGAGCGCTTCCAGTTTTCCGTGGAAAATGCATACACTGTCAGATACGGAATCCCGGCATTTTCACACCATTCGCATAAATCGACAAATGTATCTACACCTTTTTCATGGCCGCGCATGACGGAAGCAAACATATGCTGCTTTGCCCATCTGCGGTTTCCGTCCATGATCACTCCAAGATGACGCACACCGTTTTCAGCCATATCTCCTCCTGTTCCCGCATCACATATGGAAAACGCCGTAAGAAACCAAACTCATAATTGTGGCAGCCATCGCAATGCCGACAAGAATAGCCGCTGAAGCCTTCTTCAGGTCAACCTGCAGAAGTGCCGCAATCAGCGAACCTGTCCAGCCTCCTGTTCCCGGAAGCGGGATGCCGACAAAGGCAACCAGTCCCCAGAACTCAGCCTGCGATACGCCGCTGCTCTTCTTCATGGCACGATCCTCCAGCTTTGTGACAATGCCGCCGAGCAGCTTTGTCGGTCTGAGCCATGCAAAGATCTGTCTGATAAAGAGCAGGATAAACGGAATCGGTATAATGTTGCCGACCAGTGAAAAGATCAGTGCCTTTCCCAGTGAAAGCTGCAGCAGTCTCGCAACAACAATGCCGCCTCTGAGCTCAATCAGAGGAAGCATGGAAACGAGCATAACAAAGATCTCTCTGGGCAGAAACTGTGCCGGTCCCGCCTGATACCATTGTACAATTGAATCCATGTATATTCACTTTCTGTTATGCATCTGTTTATTTCTGTCGGTTCAGTGCATG
>JAUNAG010000077.1 GCA_030527685.1 Lachnospiraceae bacterium
ATAAAAACGAATGAATCCGGATACTCCATGTCGATATGAAATAAAATCAAATAGATTCTTATGGTCAACATCAGTGAAATATGCTAAACTTAATAGCGCATTCATGAAGCCGGTGTGGCGGAATTGGCAGACGCAGCAGACTCAAAATCTGCCAGTCGCGAGGCTGTATGGGTTCGAGTCCCATCACCGGCATGACTGAAAGAAGCCCGGGACTACTGGATTTTCCACTAAATCCAGTAGTCCCGGGCTTTTGCTTTGCCTTAAAAATCTATAGTTTCAAACTAATACGGTATTAAGTAAACTTAGCAAGGAGAGCGTCTTGTAATACTTGAGAGCAGTTGATTTTCTGCTTATCAGCAAGTTCTGCCATCCAGTGCGGAAGGGAAACATTCTTTCTGACGGCTCTTGTATCATGGGCTGCTCGGTAAGCGAAAGTATCGATCTGAATGTAGGAACATTTCATACCTGGTTCAAGAGGAATGTCATTCTGATCAGATGGCGCAAGAACGGGGTCATCATGGTCTTCAGCAGAGATTATCCAGAGATTAGCCGCATCCGTAATCATAGCGATTGCTTCTGCAAGATCTTTTCCGGAAGTGGCGCAGCCGGGGAGATCGGGAACTCGTGCATAGAATTTAGGATCGCCATCAAACTGTTCAAATGTTGCGGTATATATATTCTTCATATAAATCTCCTTATGTAGGAAGCTGCTCATTGCGTTTACTCGCCTGATTTCATTTTCTTTCTTTTCACTTCCGGCAAGGACATAATAAAACAGCCGCCACCCGAATGATGACGGCTAATCAAATCACTTATGCTGGTCAATATAGTCCTGCATCATCTGCGTGATCAGCAATCCCTTCAGCTTCACTCCACACTCAGTTCCCTGTGACGGATCGATCGTTTCAGCCAGCCGTAGCGGTAATAATAGATAATAAAGATGACTGCCGTAATCACCCAGGAGATCGGATAGGACCATGCAATCATCCGGGCAGTGCGAACCGGCGGAAGAATCAACGTGAGATAGACCACACGAATTCCGCAGATCCCGAGGATTGAGAACAGCATCGGCTGAAGTGCCTCGCCGGCACCTCTTGCAGAAGACGAAAATACTTCTATAAAAACAAATAAGCAGTAGGACGGAGCAAGTACCCGCAGGAATTCCGTTCCCTGCAGAATAACCGCCTGATCGTTCGTGAACAGGCTGAGAAGGAACGGGCAGAATGCATAGATGGCGGCAGAGATCGCTGCTATGCTTCCCATCGTCATCAGCAGACCTGTACGGCCGCAGCGCTTTACTCTGTCGTACTTTCCTGCGCCGAAATTCTGACCGACAAAGGTTGAAACCGCTATACCGTATGCCTGCATCACCATCCACATCACGATGTCTACACGGCTGATGGCACTCCAGGCGGCTACTACGACTGTTCCGAGACGATTGACATTGGTCTGAATCAGCACGTTGGAAATCGAGTAGACAACACCCTCCACGCCGCTCGGCACACCGATGCGGATAATTTCCCGCAGTATTCTTCCGTGAATCCGAAGCTTCCGGAACTCCAGTCTGTAGGAGTCCTTCGCCCTCATCAGAATCCAAAGCAGAATCAGAGCACTTGCCAGCTGTGAAATAATGGTTGCAAATGCAACTCCGAAAACGCCCCAATGGAAGACCATGACAAAGAGAAGATCCAGTACCACATTAATCACTGTGCTGACAATCAGAGCGTAGAGCGGTCTTCTTGTATCGCCGATAGCACGCAGCAGGCCGGTCTCGATATTGTACAAAACATTGCCGGTAACGCCTGCATAGTAGACCTGCATATATAAAGCGGCATCATCCAGAATCTCATCCGGAATATCCATCAGGACCAGGAGCGGTCTTGAGGTGACGATGCCGAACACGGTAAGTGCTGCTCCCGAAATCAGTGCCATCGCAATTGCTGTGTGCACAGTCTTCGACACCTTTTCATCAAGCCCGGCGCCGTAATACTGTGCCAGAACCACAGAGGCACCGGAAGCCAGTCCGACAAAAAGTCCCAGCACCAGAGAAATCAGTGAACCGGTAGAGCCGACTGCAGCCAGCCCTTCTGTACCGACTCCCTTGCCGATCACAATCGTGTCGACCATGTTGTAGAGTTGCTGAAACAGTGACCCCAGCAGAATCGGATAGAAAAAGAACAGAATCTGTTTCCAGATCACGCCTTCTGTAATCGCATTCTGTCCGGATGCAGATTTGCCGTGCATTTCGATGTATCCTCTTTCAGTCTGCGGCAGCCTCTTCCATCAGTGTCTTATAAATCGGCAGTTCGCTGAAGGTTGCGAAATAATCTGCCGGCACCTCTGCGCGGCGGATCTTCTCAAAGGATCCGTCCTCATGCAGAAGCACTTCTGCGGAACGCAGCTTGCCGTTGTAGTTATAGCCCATGGCAAAGCCATGTGCACCTGTATCGTGAATATAAAGAAGATCTCCCATGTCGATCTTCGGAAGCATACGGTCAACGGCGAATTTGTCGTTGTTCTCGCAGAGAGAACCGGTCACATCATACTTCTCAGTCAGCGGAGCATCTTCCTTGCCCATAACCGTGATGTGATGATATGCACCGTACATTGCCGGGCGCATCAGATTGCATGCACAGGCATCGACACCGATGTAATGCTTCATAATGTTCTTTTCATGGATTGCTCTTGTGACGAGCGCACCGTACGGGCCTGTCATGAAACGGCCGAGCTCTGTATAAATTGCCACATCGCCCATCCCTGCCGGAACAAGAATCTCCTCGTATACTTTGCGGACGCCCTCGCCGATTGCCAGAATGTCATTCGGCTGATCCTCCGGCTTATACGGAATGCCGATACCACCGGAAAGATTGATAAAGGAAATATGGCAGCCGATCTTCTTCTGCAGGTCAACAGCCAGCTCAAACAGAAGCTTTGCGAGCATCGGATAATAGTCATTCGTCACCGCATTGCTGACCAGGAAAGAATGAATGCCGAAGTTCTCAACACCTTTCTCCTTCAGGATCCGGAAGGCCTCATAGATCTGCTCCGTTGTCATGCCGTACTTGGCATCACCCGGTGTATCCATGATGTCATTGGAAACCTTGAAGACACCGCCCGGATTATAGCGGCAGCACATGGTTTTCGGAAAACGGCCCACCGTCTTCTCAAAGCTCTCAATCATGGTAATATCATCCAGATTGATGATCGCTCCCATGTCATTGGCAAAGACATATTCCTCATCCGGTGTGTCATTAGAGGAAAACATGGTCAGACTGCCGCCGTTTCCGATCGCCTTCGCCATCATCAGCTCGGTGATGGAGGAGCAGTCACATCCGCAGCCCTCTTCTTTTAAAATTTTCAGAATCACGGGATTCGGCTCTGCTTTTACGGCAAAGTACTCACGGAACCCCTGATTCCAGGAGAATGCTTTCTTTAAGAGGCGTGCATTTTCCCTGATTCCCTTTTCATCGTAAATATGAAAGGGCGTCGGGATCTCGCGGATGATTTCTTCCAGTTTCTCTTTTGACACAAATGTTTTTTTCATGACTCTTCTTCCTGTGCTGTAATATGCACGTGTGTATACAGATGTTCCATACAGTATTCATGTGCGCCGCTGCATTTGGAGCAGTAACGGAATTCCAGATCGGGATCGGAAATCTCCGTCCTTCCGCAGACGGTACAGCGATGGCGGTGAGTCCGAAGCTTCACGACATTGGAAGCCGCAGAACCGGCCGCAGCTCTTCCGGAGGATGTTCCTCTGCCGGAAGCAGCTATTTTCTGCGTCTTTCTGAAATTGCGGCGTACCTGCCGCTGCCTTCTGTTTAAAGTCGTTCCACTTCTTGTAAGCAGGAAGAAGATAATAAAGTTCAGCATGGATGCACAGATGGCAATGACAATGATCCAGTTACCGAAATACCCCCGGAGTGCGTAACGAACATTGGTAATAATCGTATACACGATAATCGCTCCGTCGATGTAGCCGAGATATTTCATCGGCACCTTGAGAACGAACATCAGATAAACCGGAGAATCGGGAAATGTCGCTGCAAACGCAAGGAGCAGTGACAGAGTAATATAGTAAGTCGTAAAGGAGTTTCCGACAATCGATCCGATCCGCTCCCATGCGCCTGTTGCCGCACCGAAGGCCAGATACGTGATCAGGGCCGCGATGACCGACAGAAGCATACCGCCAAGTACGTAGAGGTTGTAGCAAAAGTCGCCCCACGCACGCTCAAGCGTACTGCCGATGCTGAAATAGAAAAACAGCATGATGATCGTAAACACATCCAGCGAACTGGGCGGAATGACGATCCAGGTGACGAGACGCCAGATCTGTCCCTGTAAAACCTTTGCCATATTCAGATTCATATATGCAGCAGCGTTAGAATTAATCGCTTCCATCATGTAGCCAAGAACATAACAGCCAATGATGACAAGCGTCAGCCGCGGAATTGCATAGCGGCCGAATCTGCGCTCCAGCTTTTGAAAAAATGCTCTCATGCGCGCCTTTCCGGGCAGCTTTCTGCCCTTAAATTGTGCTGTCTATTTTGAATAATATCTCCATTTAACGGCAAAACAAAAAAGATGTCAATTATTCTTTATGAGCGTCTTCGTGCAAAGCTTTGCTTGCCCTCGGAAAGTCAGCAGTGGTATGATATGCTCCATCTGCAGTTTATATAAGAATAAGAAGAAAAGAGGTAACAGCAATGGCAGGTTCTTCCTTCGGAACGATCTTTCGCATCACCACCTGGGGTGAATCCCACGGTCCGGCTCTCGGTGTCGTCGTAGACGGCTGTCCTGCCGGTCTTTCCCTTTGCGAGGAGGACTTCCTCCCGATGATGAACCGCCGCAGACCGAACGGCGGAGCCATGTCAACAAAGCGCAATGAGGCCGATGCCGTCGAAATCCTGTCAGGCACATTTGAAGGAAAAACCACCGGCACGCCGATCTCCCTGCTGATCCGCAACACAGACCAGCATTCTAAGGATTACGGCAATCTCGCCTCTGTCTACAGACCCGGCCACGCTGATTTCGGTTTCTCGACAAAGTACGGCATTCGTGACTACAGAGGCGGCGGACGCTCCTCCGGACGCGAGACGGCTGCCCGCGTTGCAGCCGGCGTCATCGCAGAGAAGATCCTGCAGGAGCTCGGTGTCACCTTCTCTACCGTAGTCACTTCTATCGGCGGACATCCCTTCGAAGAAGCAGGCGACTATGTCGCTGCCTGCCGCGCAGAAGGTGATTCCTGCGGTTCGGAAGTGGTCTGCACTGTCAGCGGCATGCCGGCCGGCATCGGTGATCCGGTCTTTGAAAAACTCGATGCCAACCTTGCAAAAGCCATCATGTCCATCGGTGCCGTCAAGGCACTGGATATCGGAGACGGCAGAGATGTTGTGAAGATGAAGGGTTCCGAGAACAACGATGCTTTCCGCATGAACGGAGACACACCTGAAACTGTCACCAATCACTGCGGCGGTATTCTGGGCGGCATGAGCACCGGAGGCGACATCGTCCTCAGAGTAAGCTTCAAGCCGACACCTTCCATCTCCTCATCACAGCAGACCGTCTCTGCAGACGGCGAGGATACAGAAATTGCCATTCACGGACGCCATGACCCGGTCATCGGCCCACGCGCCGCCGTGGTTGTGGAAGCCATGACCGCCATTGTGCTTCTGGACAGTCTTCTCCTCAATATGCCTGCACGACTGAGCTCCGTAACTGAATTCTACAACGCATAACAGAAAGCTTAATCCTATGGCAAAAGATCATCTTTCCTGGCTGAGAGAAGGAAAGACCTACTCAACAAGACAGATGCTCGCCTGCATCGCGCGGCTGAGCGTCCCCGCTATCTTTGCCCAGCTCTCGACTGTCGCAATGGAGTACATTGATGCTTCGATGGTCGGACAGCTCGGCAAAAATGCATCTGCCTCGATCGGCCTTGTCTCTTCGACGACCTGGCTTGTCGGAGGCATCACCTGTGCACTGGCCACAGGCTTTACCGTTCAGGTTGCGCACCGCATCGGTGCAGGCCGCGATGACGAGGCCCGGGCTGTTGTCCGTCACGGACTTCTGACCGTTCTGCTCTTCGCCCTTTGCATCGCCTTGCTGGCGGCAGGTATCAGCAACATCCTTCCCGCCTGGCTCGGCGGACATCCGGACATCTGCGGAGAGGCCACCGTCTATTTCCGTATCTACTCCTTCGCCCTTCCGGCGATGGTACTGACTTACGCTGCAGGCGGGATGCTGCAGTGCAGCGGCAATATGAGAACGCCGAGCATCATCAATATCATCATGTGTGTGCTCGATGTCCTCTTCAACAGTTTTCTGATCTTCCCGACCAGAACTGTCAGCGCTGCTTCCTTTAACATGACACTGCCCGGTATGAATCTCGGGGTAAGAGGTGCTGCTCTCGGAACAGCACTTGCCGAGCTTGTCTGCGCACTACTTATGCTGTATTTCCTGCTGGTGCGCTCCGAAAAGCTCCACCTTCGGGCTGAGGCGCCGGCAGGCAGCTATCGAAAAGAGCTCTCCTATGCAATCCGTCTTTCCATTCCGATTGCTCTGGAAAATGCAATCAGCGGTGGAGCGCAGGTGGCTTCGACCCGCATCGTGGCACCGCTCGGTACAGTTTCGATCGCAGCCAATTCCTTCTCTGTCACGGCAGAAGGACTCTGCTATATGCCGGGCTACGGTATCGCATCTGCGGCAACTGCCCTGATCGGACAGAGCGTCGGCGCCGGCCGCAAAAAAGAAACAAAGAAGCTTGGCTTCCTGACAGTCGGTCTCGGAATGGCCGTGATGACCGGAACAGGTGTACTCATGTATATCTTTGCACCGCAGATGCTCGGTATTCTGTCACCTGATGCGGAAATCAGAAGTCTTGGTGCAGCCGTTCTGCGAATTGAAGCCTTTGCGGAGCCTTTCTTTGCAGCAGGCATCGTCACTGCCGGTGTCTTCCGCGGTGTCGGAAAGACAACGATTTCGACAGCACTGAACTTAAGCACGATGTGGCTGATCCGTCTCCCGCTTGCCGCTTATCTCGCCCCGCGAGTAGGTCTTAAGGGCGTCTGGACTGCAATGTGGCTGCAGCTGACCATCTGCGGAATTCTCTTCCTGATTGCCATGGCACTGCATTTCCGAAAGCAGGAGCGCCTGAAACAGTAAGAGCTTCCGAACATTTTTATATCAGGAGTTTTATATCATGTTATCTGAATTATTCTCCGGTCGTCTCTGGGGTATTCTGGTCGATTCCTTCTGGAAGATCCTTCTCCCCGGACTGACGATGACGATCCCTCTCACAGTGATCGCCTTCTCGATTGCAATGGTCATTGCCATTGTGGTCGCACTGGTCCAGTTTGCCAACATCCGTATTCTGAAGCAGCTGGCCCGCTTTTATATCTGGATTGCACGCGGAACACCGCTTCTTGTGCAGCTCTTTGTCGTCTTCTACGGACTGCCTAAGATCGGTCTTGTTCTGGATCCGTTTCCGTCAGCCGTTATCGTCTTCTCTTTAAATGAAGGCGCTTATTCGGCTGAAATTATCCGTGCCGCTCTCGAGTCCGTACCGAAGGGGCAGCTGGAGGCAGGCTACTGCGTCGGCATGAACTATCTGCAGATCATCCGCCGCATCATCCTTCCGCAGGCGATGCGCACAGCCTTCCCGCCGCTCTCCAACTCACTGATTGCGATGGTGAAGGACACCTCACTTGCAGCCAACATCACGGTCACCGAGATGTTCATGGTCACGCAGCGTATCGTTGCAAGAACTTATGAGCCGCTGGCTCTCTACATTGAGGTCGGTCTTGTCTACCTGCTCTTCTCTACTGTTCTGACAAAACTGCAGAGCTTCGGAGAGCGCAAGCTGAATGCACATCAGAAAACGGAGGGTTGATATGCTTGAACTGCATCATATTCAGAAAGCCTTCGGCGATCTTCGCGTCCTTCGCGATGTAAACCTGAAGGTCGATGCGGGGGACGTCATTGCGATCCTCGGTCCCAGTGGTTCCGGTAAGACAACGCTGCTGCGCTGCCTGAATTTCCTGGAACACGCCGATCAGGGAGAGCTTCTCTTTGACGGGAAGCAGTACGACCTCGCACACATTTCCAAAAAAGAAATTGCCGCAATCCGCCGCAAGACCGGCTTCGTCTTCCAGAATTACAATCTGTTTCTTAATAAAACCGCTCTGGAAAATGTCACTGAAGGTCTTATTGTAGCGAGAAAGATGCCGAAAGCCGAGGCAATTGCCGCAGGAAAGCGCGCACTCGACAAGGTCGGCCTTTCCGACCGCTATGACTACTATCCGGTTCAGCTCTCCGGCGGACAGCAGCAGCGCGTTGCCATCGCTCGTGCAATTGTCACTGATCCGGAGATCATCTACTTTGATGAACCGACCTCCGCACTGGATCCGGAGCTCACAGGCGAAGTTCTTTCAGTCATGCGGGATCTGGCCAATGAAGGCCGCACCATGCTGGTAGTCACACACGAAACCGGCTTTGCGCGCAACGTCTCCAACAAGGTCATCTTTATGGAGAACGGCGTCATCGTCGAGGAAGGTGATTCACAGTCCTTCTTCGCAAATCCGAAAGAGGCGCGCACCAGACAGTTCCTGCAGCTGGTTTCCGGTGAAGATACCGTCTGATCCCTGCAAAGAATCTTGCAGGCAATTTCAGACGCGTGTTGCATCAGCCACGCAGGTTTTAGTTTAATTAGTCCATGCCCATCAGGCATGTGTCTGATATATGCAGCTGTTCACACATCTGATTATCAAGAGGAGAAATGAAGATGAAAAAAAGAATTGTCGCAGCACTTGCTGCTATGACAGCATTTGCCATGCTCACAGTCACTGCTCAGGCCGACAGCGCCGAGAAGGATCTGCTTGCTCAGATTCAGGAGCGCGGAACAATCGTTGTTGCCATGGAGGGAACATGGTCTCCGTGGACTTACCACGATGAAACCGATGAACTTGTCGGCTATGATGTTGAAGTCGCCAAGGCCGTTGCCGAGAAGCTCGGCGTCGAGGCTGAATTTGTAGAAGGTGAATGGGACGGCCTGCTTGCAGGACTTGATGCCGGCCGTTATGACATCATGGTAAACGGTGTTACCATCACAGAAGAGCGTCAGGAGACTTACAGCTTCTCCAATCCGTACGGCTACAACAAGACTGCTGTTATGGTTTCTTCCGATAATGAGTCCATCAAGGAGATGGCTGACCTGGACGGCAAGACAACAGCCAACACCATCTCCAGCACCTATGCTGAAGTTGCCGAGAAGTACGGCGCTTCTGTCACAGGCGTTGACGATCTGAACCAGACCTTCGAGCTTCTGCTCTCCGGCCGTATCGATGCTACTCTGAACGATGAAGTTGTTTACTTCGATTATATGAAGGCTCATCCGGAAGCACCGATCAAGATCGCCTGCTATGATTCCGAGTCTACTTCTGTCGGTATTCCGGTCCGCAAGGATGCTTCCACAGAATCTCTTGTCGAAGCCATCAATGCCGCTCTTGAGGAGCTGGATAAGGACGGCACACTGACTACCTTATCCGAGAAGTACTTCGGAACAGATATTTCCAAGGCTGAGTAAAGCTCAAAATATATGCAGGCTCACCTCCTGGAATATCGGAGACAAAACTGTAATATTTACGCCAAGTCAAAACAGCGGCCATCACTGATTGTGATGACCGCTGTTTTTCATGTCTCTTTTAAGCCTGTATTCAGAACTCAATCACTTCCGGCTCATGTGTGAAAGCAGAAATCGTTGCAGTTGCATTTTTGAAATAATAGACTGCTGTGTTGCCTTCAGCACCTGTTGTGTACATAGCGCGAAGATCCGGATAGGAGTTCAGCATTGCTTCCTGTGCTTCTACGTTCTCATCCAGAATCAGCTCGCCGCAGACGCGGATCCACTCGCCGTTCAGCATAGCGCAGATCTCAGCCTTCGGATTCTTGTTCAGCTGCTCTGCCACTGCCTTGCCCTTGCCTGTCTGGATGTAGAGCTTGCCGTCGAAGATGTTGATGGTACCGAACGGGCGTACATGCGGCTGATCGTTGTCAACTGTTGCCAGATAATAGGTGCCTGCTGCCTTTAAGAAATCATATACTTTCTGCATGGGTATACTCTCCTTTATCTTGTTTTATCTGTATGGATATTTCTAAAGCGGATTCCGGCTATCTGAAGCCGTAATCCGCTTTTTTACATGTATCAGACTTCTTCTGTTTCCAGAGATACCGGTGTATTCGGTCTCAGAAGTGCCTTTGCTGCTGCCTCTGCTTCTGCTTCCGGTACGTCTCTGATGACATCCGGTGCCTTCTCGATCTTCTGGAAGACCATGCAGTTCGGGGTATCCAGCTTCTTCGGCTTGCCCTTCATGACAAGTGTCTGCTTTTCATAATCTACTGCAAATGTTGTGATGGTGCCGGAACCGTTATTGACAACGGCAATATGTTTCTCATCCGGGAAAATTGCAATATCCTTCGGATATGTGCCTGCTGTCGGAAGTGAGAACAGTCTGGTCAGCAGACCGTTGTCCGGATTAATGCGGTAGCAGGCAACGGAATCATCACCTGCTGTGGAGCAGAAGAGATAATTGCCGTCATTGGAGATGCGGAGCGCAGAAGCTGCATCATGCGGATCCTTTGTATCGGACAGTGTAGAGAGCTCCTGCTTCAGCTCGAATACCGGATAGTTGTTAACGACCTTGTAATCGTAAACACGAACAACATTGGTAATCTCGCATAAGATATAAGCCTGCTTTCCGTTTCTGCTGAAATGGATACTTCTCGGTCCGGCCTCTCGACCCATACGGAGGATGTCGACTTTCTGCAGCTTATTGTAGGTGTGGTTGATCTGGTAGATGACAACCTGGTCGATACCGTTATCAACGGCACATAAGAATCTGTTGTCCGGAGTAACACGTACGCAGCAGACATGCGGACGGAAGCTTCTTTCATTGACGGCACCGATTCCCTTGTGGAAGACACCGTCCATCAGATTGCCGAGACGGCCGTCCTGATGTGTATGAACAACGGTAACCTTACCGTCATGATAGCCTGCTACGAACAGATATTTTCCGTTTTTGTCAACTGACATATGGCAGCCGCGCATGCCGTTAATATCAATTTCATTGATTGCATGAAGATCGCCGTCCGGCATGATGCGGTAAGCACGAACGCCTTCATCAGCGATGGAATACAGATATTTCATGTTCTTCGAGCGGGTAATATACGAAGAATTATTGACAGGAACCACCTTTCTCAGATGAAGCAATCCCTCTTCAACATCGACATCATAGATATGAATTCCCTTGCTGGTACCGTTGGTGTAAGTACCGGCATAAGCAACATAGGCTTCTTTCTCTGCCATAATTTCACCTCATATTTGTTAATCAACATTCCTGCCCGAATCGCGGACATCTCATTATTGAAAGTCGATTGCTTCATGCAAGCATGACTCCGTCATGACCGCACCGCGGGACTTTCATACTAAATCGTAGCATACGATTCTGCTTTCCTCAAGTACGGATTCTGTTTTCTCATTGTCCCGCATTACGGCCACCAGACAAAAAGAACCCGGAACAGCACTCGTATCAGGTCCGCTGTTTCTTCATCAAACAGCTGCACTCCGGGATCACTTCCGCACAGATCGCGGAGGAGCTTTCTGAATTCCATGCTGTCTTCTGCCTCATCTGTAATAATGGCATCTGCATTTCTGGCAAAAAAACGAACTCTGCTGACAGCCTGATTGACAGTCCAGACCGACACCCTTTTTCCTGCCTGATGTATTTTTTCAATGTTTTCCGGAGTGGCGATTTCCTCCTCAAGAATCAGCTCATCAGCCGGCAACTCTGCCAGCTCACCAAGTGAAGCATAACAGAGATATCCTGTAACGGCATCGGGGTGCTCCGTTTCCATATAGCTGATCATCGGGTAGCTGAGACTGATGAAGGTCACTTCGTCCAGCATTTTACGTTCACTCACCCTTCGATAAAGATCCTCTGCCATCTGCTCATCTGCAGTTGCGCCCTTCATCTCAATATAGAGATGGATCCTTCCTTCTGCAGCATCCAGAATTTCATCCAGGGTGGCAAATTCCTGCTCTTCCCCCAGAAGACTGTTGTACGCCGGAACCCGGAGCTGCTTTATCTCTGAAAGTGTCATCTCCTCAGAAGTCCGTGAATCCCCTGCAAGCCTCTGAAATGTATGATCATGATTCAGAATATAGTATCCGTCCTTTGTTCTCTGTACATCAATTTCACTTGCCATTGCACCGACTGCGATGGCCTGTTCCAGACCATATACGGTATTCTCATTACCCAGGGTGCCGCCGGCACGATGCACGATGATCTCTGTCTGATCAACCTTTGGAAACATAGTGTCGAATTCCCGGTCTGACAGAAAGCTGATTCCGACGTCAAATAAAATGAAGGCAGCAACTACAGCGATCATAAACGGGTGTTTTCGTTTTTTGGGGAACAGAATTTCTCCCTCATCCTCTTCTGTGTACGACTCATAGATTCTCGTAAGCTCCATCACCTGAAAAGGGGTGAACAGCATCATATACAGATCCGCAATTCCCAGAAGAAGAATTGTAATAAATGTAATCACAAACCGGAAGGATACGGGAGTATATCTTTCCATCATGACAGCCGTCCCGAACAGCAGGACAAATGTGCCGAGTATGATTACCGCTCCTATCAGAAGCGATTTCAGCAGAAATAAAAGATAACGCCGGGCAAAATTCTTCCAGCTGCTTTTCATTGTCTGATATGCACTCTTACGCGCCTGTCGCGCTGTCTTCTTTCCGATAATGATATAGTGGAAAGAAAACAGATAACAGATAACAGAAAAAAAAAAGGAAACACAAAATAAATTG
>JAUNAG010000189.1 GCA_030527685.1 Lachnospiraceae bacterium
AAATGGATGTTAAAAACAGCTGGAAAACTCTAAAATCCGCCAGCCTTATGGGACCTAGAAATGGCCCGCCAACATCAGTTGAGTCAGATATGGAGAACGGAAGGATCACTCGAATCAGACCGTATGATTATGAGACAGATAACAAGATCTCAGATCTTAACCCATGGTTTATCGAAGCAAAAGGAAAGAGATTTGAGCCTCCGACCACTTCTAAGATATCTCCTATGTATCTTGCTTACAAGACACGTGTTTATTCAAAGAACCGTATCTTATATCCGATGAAACGTGTTGACTGGGACCCGGATGGAGAGAGAAATCCACAGAACCGTGGTAAGAGTAAATACGAGAGAATCTCATGGGATGAAGCAACAGATATCATCGTAAAAGAGATCAAGAGACTTCAGGAAAAATATGGTCCTGAGACCGTATTCGTTGAAGCAGATATGCACGGTGAAGGAAAACACCTTGCACCTAGCCATGGCTGCCCGAACAGACTTATGGGTGCGCTTGGCGGATTTTCAACACAGATGAGAAACATGGACTCCTGGGAAGGATGGACATGGGGTGCTCGTAATGTTTGGGGTTGTGAGCCGGTTGGTGAAATGACACCTAACGCAAACCTCTATCAGGATATCATCGAAAACACAGATATGTGTGTTTACTGGTCATCTGATGCAGCATCAACATCTATGGGATTTGATGGCCTTATGGCAATGAGATTGGCATACTATATGTCAGATCTTGGAATCAAAGCTGTATACGTAGACCCGGCACTTAACTTTACAGCGGTAACACATGCTGACAAGTGGATCCCGGTTCTTCCAAATACAGACGCAGCGCTTCAGTTAGGTATGATCTACACATGGCTGGTTGAAGGCACATATAAGAAAGAATACGTAGAGACACATTGCTACGGATATCAGGAGTTCTTTGATTACGTACTTGGTAAAGTAGACGGTATTCCGAAGACACCAAAATGGGCAAGCGAGAAGTGTGGAGTTCCTTCATACACTATCAAAGCATTCGCTCGTTATTGGGCACAGAACACAGTTTCTACTATCATCGGTAACGGTGGCCCAACAATTCGTGGACCGTTCTCAACAGAGCCGGCACGACTTCAGGTAATCATGCTTTCTATGCAGGGCCTTGGAGGTCCAGGTGTTCATCAGGCGAAGATACTTGAGTTTAACCTTTTCTCAAAACAGTATCCGCTTCCATTCCAGGGCAAAGCAATTATTGATATCCCTCATTTTGCAGAGGCTCTTATTCCTCCGCTTGAGAAGACACATAGATACGACTTAAGCCCTGCTCAGAAAGCTATTCCGGAAGTAGCAGAAGTATTCAGCGTAATGAAGACAAGACCGAAACAGTCTATTCCGAGATGCCTCGTTCACGACGCTATCTTAAACGGCGAATGTGACTGGTGGGGAATGTACAGCTTCTGCGGGCCGAAAGAAGAGCAGTGGGTACATCATCAGTATCCAAGAGAAGGCTGCAGCAAGATCCATATGATCTGGTCAGATGCTCCATGTAACGTAACATGCTGGAATGATGGTTACAGTTTCGTTGACGCACTTCATACAGATGAGATCGAATGCTTCGTTGTTCAGCATCCATGGATGGAGAACGATACTCTTATGGCAGATATCATTCTTCCGGTTGCAACAAAATTCGAGCTTAACGATATTTCTGATGACTCTGGTTCAGCGATCTACACATCAGTATTCAGAGAAAGAAAATCTTGTGCACCTGTTGGTGAATCAGTATCTGACTGGGAAGTATGCGCAAGAGTAGCTAAGAAGTACGGTGAAGAAGAGTACAAAGAGTACTCAAGAGGAGATCATACAGATGACGAGCTTATCGAGCTCTGCTGGAAAGCATCAGGTGTTGCACACCTCGATGTAAATGATGATTTCCATAAGAAGGGTATCTTCGTTCTTCCAACAAACTTCGAAGAAAACATTAAATTCAAACCGGGCCTTAGAGAGTTCTACGAAGATCCGGTCGGACATCCACTTAGAACACCTACAGGACTTCTTGAGTTTACATCAACAAAGATCCAGGAAATGTTCCCGGATGACGAAGAAAGACCGCCTTATCCAAAGTGGATCGAAAAAGGCATCTGCCACGATGAGAGCCTTAGCAGTGAAAGAGCTAAGAAATATCCTCTGTTATGTATGTCAAACCATGGACACTTCAGATTCCATGCAGAGTGCGATGATATCATCTGGAACCGCGAGTTCGACGAGATGAAGATCCGTGCTAAGGACGGATATCAGTACGAGGCAGTATGGCTCAATCCAAAGACAGCTGAAGCAAAAGGCATTAAGTACGGAGATATCGTTAAAGT
>JAUNAG010000078.1 GCA_030527685.1 Lachnospiraceae bacterium
CTACATAGTTTCATTTATGGTGGTGCCAAGTGTGCGGGCATGGAGGTTTATTTTGAAAGTTTTTCAGCAGCTGCTCTGAGCTTCTTTTTGCTGCGCTTTGCCAGATCCCTGATCTGCTCCTCCGAATACGGAAGACTGTCCACATATTTGCTCTGGTATCTGCTGAGCGCATCTTCTGTGGCAACAGACGGATTGACCATTGTCAGACGCTCAAAGGAATCGCTGTAGTCCGCATCCTTTGCCGCTGCCGCCTGATAAGCCCAGATAAAGGCATATAATGCCTGGCAGTACTGCTCTTTATTCGTCAGTTCTTCTTCGACAGTCAGATCATCCGGTGAAGCAGCAGTCTTCTGCAATTCAGTCTGCTCTTCCGCTCCGCCCTCATTCTTCGCATCCACCGCTCCGATGAAATACTTCGCAGCTTTTGCTGCAGCATACAGATCCGGCTGTGTCTCTTCATCAATCGTTCCGTAGAACTGCGCTGTGTAGATCTTATACTGTTCGCAGGCCTCTGTCGCATACAGAAGAGCCTCCTCGTCCTCACAGGAGAGAATCATGGCTGCACAGCCCGACTCCGCAAGAATTTCAAAGGATCCCACGATATTCTCCGTGACGTTATTATGCTCCACATAGCGGATCTCGACTCCGAGTGCCCTTGCTGCATGATCCAGAATCTTTCTTGTAAGTCCGCCCGTCTCACCGGAAGTTCCGGCGAGCGAAACACCGATCATCGTACCGCTCTTTGTATTTTTATCTGCCGAAGCGTTAACTGTTCCTCCGCATACCGCCGTTACAACTGCGGCAGCAGCCAGTAAGACCCTGATGCCGATTCGACTTTTTTTCATGTCTCAAACTCTCCTGTCCGATCAGATTACATAGAACCAGTTTTCCTTCTGTTCCAGTTCTCTCTTCTCAACCTTCGCCACTCCGTCGAACTTGACTGAGAGTTCCTGGTTCTTAATGGATACTCTTGCACCTGCAGGAACAGAGGATGTGATAAATGCATTTGCACCGATCAGTGCGCCTTCTCCGATAACGGTTTCGCCGCCCAGAATCGAGGCACCTGAGTAGATCGTGACATTATCCTCAATGGTCGGATGACGCTTCACGCCATGCAGAAGCTGACCCTTTCTGGTGGAAAGAGCGCCGAGCGTAACACCCTGATAGATCTTGACGTTCTCGCCGATCTCCGTTGTCTCACCGATAACGATGCCGGTACCGTGGTCAATAAAGAAATACTTTCCGATTGTTGCACCGGGATTGATATCAATTCCGGTTGTTGCATGCGCCGCCTCTGTCATCATACGCGGGATCATCGGAACTTCCAGAAGAACCAGCTCATGTGCGATGCGGTAAATCATGATGGCATAGAGACCAGGATAGGAAAAAATAATATCATCCTTATTCTCTGCTGCCGGATCGCCGTCGAATTCTGCCTGCAGGTCTGTCTCGATGAATTCGCGGATCTTCGGAATTCTCTTCAGAAACTCCAGTGAAATCCGCTGTGCCTCAGCCTGCAGCTCGGCATCGGACGCATTTGCAAACTTCTTTGAATAGCACAGTGTCAGTGTGATCTGCTTGGTCAGGTTATACAGAATATCCTCAACCAGCGTGCTTGTGCTGTTCTCTCTTGTATAGTAGCGATAGGTCTGTGCCTTATAAAAGCCCGGGAAAATCAGCTTCTGGATCTTCTCGCAGATATCGACGACAGCCTGTCTGTCCGGCTGACTGAAGGTATCCTCCCGGTCAATATAGCGTCCCTGCCGGTAATCATCCAGCAGAAGATCGGTAATGTCTCTGATCTGTTTAATAAGCTCGCTCATCTTTTATGAATCCTCTTTCACTGCAGCAGTCTTACTGCCATCCTTCTGTTCCGTAATCAGCCACATTGGATGCGTCAATGATAAACGGCTCCAGTGCATAACGTGCCTGCACCTTTGTTCCGTCCAGATAGCCGTTCATAACCTGTGCCGCTGCCGCTGCCACTGCTGCCAGAGAGTCCGCTCCGGTACCGGCTGCAGCTGCATTTCCCTTACTGAGAGCCGACTTGAAATCCGGAGACCCTCCGAATCCGTAGACAACGGTTTCTGTGAGCTCTGCTGCCGCCACTGCATCCAGGGCACCAAGAGCCATCATATCGCTTCCGGCAACCAGAATCTTACATTCCGGATGCTCCTTCAGAAGCTGTTCCGCAGCCGCAGAAGCTGCTTCACGGGTACCGCCTCCATCTGTCGATGCGGCAATCTTAATCTGCAGATTCTTTGCCGCATCACGGAAGCCGCTGATATGCTCCGCCACATTGGCGCTGCCGCTCTGCTCCAGCAGGAGCACGCTGCAGCCGTCCGGATATTGCTCAGCAATTTTTTCCGCCACAAGCTGTCCGCTCCGGTAATGATCCATTCCGATGAAGGATTCCAGATAAGACATATCCGAAAGCTCCGTGAGCATGCCGACCATCGGAATCTGCGCGTTATAGACAGTCTCCAGTGTTTCCGTCATGCCTGTTGTTTCAATCGGAAGAATAAAGATGCCGTCTACGCCGTGATCCACAAGCTGACAGATCTGAGACTTCTGCCGTGTGGCGTCACCCTTTGCATCCAGAATCAGAAGGGCACTGCCTGCATCCTCGATGCTGACACGCAGTGCATTGGTCACTTCCACATAATAGCGGCTGCTGAGATTCGGACAGCTGATTCCGTAAGTATACTTCGCCTTCTGCTCATCAACGGATGAGATGCTCTCTGCCAGCTCCGCTCCTGCCGGATCGTCATTGTGTGTCACTTCCGGATCCGCCGTACTGGTTGTCTCCGGTGTGCTTTCTGCTGTCTCCTCCTGCTCTCCCGCAGTGATTGATTCATAGTTACTGTTTATCACCGATGCCGACGCCGGAACCGCCGCCGCACCGCCAAGCAGCATGCTTCCTGTCATCAGATACACAGCTGCTGATATTCGCAGTTTTGGGAACATGCGTGTTTTCTCTCCTGTCCGCAGATAGAGTCTGTCCATTTTCTGCACAGACTCTATCTTAACAGATATCAGAAAGAATTGCATCTATCACCTTTTTTATGCATCTTATACGGGATAGTTTCCGTCAAAACATGCCTTGCATAAGGGGAGATCTCCGGTCATGCAGGAGAAGTCCTCCGGCGCCATATACGCCAGTGAATCTGCCCCGATCTGCCTGCAGATATCTTCTGCAGAAAGACGGTTTGCCAGAAGCTGCGAGTTATCCGGCACATCCGTTCCGTAATAGCAGGGATAGAGAAACGGCGGGGAGCTGATCCGCACATGGACCTCCAGTGCTCCACAGGACCGCAGCATCCGGATCAGATTTTTAATCGTCGTTCCTCGCACAATCGAGTCATCCACGAGAACGATGCGTTTTCCCCGCACAACGCTTTCCATGACATTCAGCTTTGCCTTCACCGAGCGGACACGCTCCTCCTGCGTCGGCTTGATAAAGGTGCGGCCCACATAGCTGTTTTTGTGAAATGCAAGCTCAAACGGAATGCCGGCCTCTCTGGCATAACCGACAGCAGCCACCAGTCCGGAATCCGGCACACCGGTCACGACGTCGGCCTCCACCGGATATCTTCTTGCCAGTGCACGGCCGCCCCCGATCCGGGCGTCGTAGACACTGATCCCGTCAAGCTTTGAATCCACTCTTGCAAAATAAATATATTCGAAAATGCAGTGTGCTTTCTTTTCCTTCTCTTCTACCATGCGGGAGGTGATGCCCTCATTGGTAATCAGCACCATCTCGCCGGGAAGGACGTCCCGAACAAATTCCGCGTCCACCGCGCTCAGCGCAGCACTTTCGGAGGCAAGCACGTAGGCATCGTCCTTCTTTCCGATACACAGAGGCTTCAATCCAAGCGGATCTCTCACACCGATCAGCTTCTGCGGGCTCATGACCAGCAGGGCAAATCCGCCCTTCAGTCTTCCCGTGATACTGCAGATCGCATCCTCAATGGATTTATGCTTCATTCTTTCTACCGCAATCGCATAAGCCACGACTTCGGAATCTGTCGTGCCGCCGAATACAGCGCCTTTTGCGATCAGTTCCTGACGCAGTTCTTCCACGTTGGAGATATTGCCGTTATGCGCAAGCGCAAGTGTTCCCTTTGCATAGCTCAGCGTAATCGGCTGTGCATTCTCCTCCACGCTGGCTCCGGATGTCGAATAGCGGACATGGCCGATTCCGATATTGCCGTGCAGCTTCTCCAGCACATCTCCGGTAAAGACCTCACTTACCAGACCCATGCCCTTATGGGAAGCCATGTTGCCGATCGGTCCTTTGGTATTGCAGACCGCCATGCCGGCAGACTCCTGCCCGCGATGCTGCAGAGCCAGCAGGCCAAGGTAAATCATATAGGCCGAATGTTCTGTTCCCCGATTCCAGATACCGAAAACACCGCACTTTTCGTGCGGCTTGTCAGCTGCATTTTCAAAAAAAGGCTCCATCTTTTTTGAATCCTCCCGATCCGTATTGCTGTGCTGAAAGCATGACTCCGTCATGCTTTCAGCACAGGGCTTACTATAAAATCCAACTTTACTCAATAAAAGCCGATTGCTCCGTGCTCCGCACTCCCGCAATCGCCACACACATTCGCAAATCGCCCTGTCGCCTACGCTCCATGGCTTTTTTGCTCATGTGTGTTTGCCTGCGCTATGTCCATGATTCCGTTCATGCAAGCATGACTCCATCATGGCCGCAGCGCAGGGCTTTTATAACAAAAAAGGCACCTTCCCCTTACAGGGAAGACACCTTTGTCTTTACGGATGCATTTTACAACCGTTTTTTCGGCCTTGTCAATCAGAGCCGCCTGTTATTCATAACGAAGTGCATTGATCGGCTTCAGACTTGCCGCCCTGTTTGCCGGGTAGATGCCGAAGATCACACCGATGCCAATGGAGAATCCCAGCGCAAGTCCTGCAACCGAAAGGGAGATCACAAAGTGATAATCCGTAAACAGATGATTCAGGATTGTGAGGATCAGCTGGCTGATTCCCATTCCGATGATACCGCCGATCAGCGAGATAAAGACTGATTCAATCAGGAACTGAATCGTGATATCGCTTCTCTGTGCGCCGATCGCCTTGCGGATACCGATCTCTCTTGTTCTCTCCGTGACGGATACAAGCATGATATTCATAATGCCGATGCCGCCGACCAGCAGGGAGATCGCGGCGATTCCCGCCAGCATCAGCTCCATGGTTCCGAGTACCTGGTCGATCATATCCACGATATTGGACATGTTCAGCACCGTATATGAATCCTCATCACGGAATTTTTCATATAAAAATGCTTTGGTGCTCTCCTGCGCCGTGCTGAGTTCATTCTCATCCTGCGCATAGACGTAGAAAGAGGTCATGGCTGTCTGCTTCAGCAGACGCTGCGCATTGGTCAGCGGAATATAGATGCTGTCGTTGGTCATGCCCATCATTGTGCTGTCCTCTTCCTCCAGCACACCGACAATCCGGTATTCCCTGCTGTTGATTCTGATCTTATGTGCCAGCACCTCTGTTGTGCCGAAGAGATCCTTTGCCACGCCGGGTCCGATTACGCAGACAGAAAGACTCTCCTCAATATCAAACTCGGAGATACCGCGTCCGGTCTCAATATCAAGTCCCTGCACGGTTTCATAGGCCGGGGTGATGCCGTAGAGATCTGCTGTAACGGAATTGCCGTCGGCAATGGCTGTGATCCTTCCCGTAACGGACGGTGAAACCAGATCGACGCCCTCTCTGTCCTCCAGTCTTTTCAGCTCTGTATAGGTCAGCTTCTTACTGTAGTCCGTGATCGTCACCACCAGGTTGTTTGCGCCGAGATCACTCATGGAATCTGTGATTCTGCCTGTCGCACCCTGTACAAGTGAGATCAGAAGTGTGACGGCCATGACACCGATGATGATGCCGAGCATGGTGAGGAAGGAGCGCATCTTATTGGAAAGAATGGCTGACCAGGCCATCTTGATCGACTGCTTCAGCTTCACGCTCTCTCACCTCCGTTTCTCACATCTGAGATCACTCTTCCGTCCATGATGCGCACCTGTCTCTCCGCTGCGGCGGCAATTTCATTGTCATGTGTAATCAGCACAATGGTGTTGCCCTGGCGGTGCACCTCATAGAGGAGACCCATAATGTCCTTTGTGGACTTGGAGTCGAGATTGCCTGTCGGCTCATCAGCCAGAATCAGGGACGGATGGGTTGCCAGTGCTCTGGCGACAGCAACGCGCTGCTGCTGTCCGCCGGACAGCTGGTTCGGACGATGACCCATACGGCCTGCCAGACCGACCTGTTCAAGTGCTTCCCTGACGCGTACATCCCTTTCCTTTGCCGGAACGCCCTGATAAATCAGAGGCAGTTCCACATTTTCATAGGCAGTCAGCTTCGGAAGCAGATTGAACTGCTGGAAGATAAAGCCGATCTTCCGGTTGCGCATAATCGCAAGCTCACGCTCGCTCATATGACTGACATCCTGCCCGTCAATGTAATATTCTCCGTCATCCGGGGAATCCAGACAGCCGATCATATTCATCAGCGTCGACTTGCCGCTGCCGGAAGCACCGACGATCGCGACAAACTCGCGGTCCTCGATCTCCAGCGAGATTCCGTCCAGTGCGCGGACCTCTTCATCACCGAGGCTGTACACCTTGGTAATATTCTTTAATTCGATCATCGCAGCACCTCCCGTCAGTTGGTTCCGTTCGTGCCGTTTGCCATCTGGGCGTTGCGCGTCTCGATCATGGCAGAGAAGAAATCATCTGCCGTGTTCTTCGCTGAAAGTGCTACTGTCTCGCCTTCTGTCAGACCTTCCGTGATCTCGGCATATTCCGTATTGGTAACGCCGACTGTGACTTCCTTTCTGACAGTGCTTCCGTCAGCTGCCACTGTCGTGACATAACGTCTGCCGTCAACAGACTCAACTGCATCCACCGGCACGAGAAGTACATCTGTCTTCTCTTCTGTTACCATCGTTGCGGTCGCACTCATGGCATTGCGGATCTTGGCAGCACCGTCCATCTCGATTGTAACGGTATAAGTCGTCACGCCGCCGGTGTTATTGCCCACACCGGAAATCTTCTTGACGGTACCGGTGTAGGTTTCATCCTCAAAAGCATCAAAGACAACAGCCGCTGTCTGGCCCTCTGTAATGCCATCGATATCCAGTTCGTCAATCTCCACCTTCAGATTCAGTGTCTCCTCATCTGCAATGGTGCAGACCTGCTGATCCTTTTCGTACGGCATTCCTTCCAGAACGTCCAGCGTCACAATATAGCCGTCGCAGTCAGAGGTAACTTCCGGATTCTTCTTATATTCCTTCAGTTCGCGGATCTCTTCGATCAGCTCTTCTCTGTCCGAAAGAAGGTCCAGGTACTCCTGTGTATACTCTGCATCCTCGATGGTAAACAGGGTATCGCCGGATCCGACCTTGCTGGTCTTACTTACACTGACAGACTTCACAATTCCGTAAGATGCCTGTACGAGATACGGATGATTGGATTCCAGCTTTCCTGTTCCGATCTGCTCGCCGGACTTGCCGCGCACGATGACTTCTGTATCCACGTTATAATCCGTATCATCATCAATTGTGACCGTTGTCTTTCCGTCTTCCTTTGCGGAAACTGTACCGGTAACAGATTCGGAATCAAATTCCACTGTCACGCTGTCGCCTTCGGAGAGATAGACGGACGGCGTATCGAATTCCACCTTCAGCTTGCCGTCTGCCGAGATCTCGGCAATTCCGCCGTGTACATCCGTCACACTCTTGACCACATCACCGACAGCTGCATAGATTCTCTTGACTCTTCCCGCAACCGGAGCCGTGATGGATGTTGAGCCGCTCTTCGTCACATCCTTGATTGAGCTGTTCAGCTCTTTAAGTTCTGCTTCCTTCTGCTCGATCACGGTATCCAGCGCATCTGTGTCATAGACAGCCAGAACATCGCCGTTCTTGACGCGGTCTCCTGTCTCGACAAAGATCTCCTCCAGCTTGCCGTCATATTCCATGGCGACTGCCTTGGTGCCGGCCGCCTCAACCGATCCGCTCCCTTCTGCGGTCACGGAAAGATTTCCTCTTGTGACAGCTGCGGTTTCCGAATAAGAGACCGCACCGCCGTCTTTTGATGCCGCATTTCTGCTTAATAAGCCGGGAAGATCATATCTTACCGCCGCTGCCCCAAGCAGCACCAGCACAACAAGCGCGATCACAATCCCTCTCACTTTTCCTCTTTTTTCTTTCTTCTGCATAAAAAATGATCCCTCCATCTAAGGTGATGGAAGGATCATATCGCAGATCAGCATTCTTGTGAAGATCAGGAGCCAAAACAAAAAGCGACTTGAGCAGCATCAGAAAAACACCTTCTGCCCTTTTGTGTCATCTCAGATAACGGAACAGGAAAGTCACAATCTGCCCTCTTGTACAGGACTGCTCCGGTCCGAACTGTGTGGAAGTCACGCCGTTTGTGATACCCCAGGTCACCGCCCAGCGGACGGCATAGTAGCAGTAGCTTGCAGAAGAGATATCTGTGAAAGAGATGGCCTGCAGTCCATCGACCGGAGAACCCGCTGATCTGTACATAAAGGTCACAGCCTGCCCTCTCGTACAGATCGTATCCACCCCGAACTTCGTCGAAGTCACACCGCTTGCAATTCCGTTTTGATATGCCCAGAGCACTGCGTCATAGAATGCAGACCCCTTCTTTACGTCTTTGAACGGACTTGTCTTCATTGTATGCTTCGGTTCTCCGTATGCTCTCCACAGGAAGGTCACAATCTGCCCTCTCGTGCATAAGTCATCCGCCTTAAACTGTGTGGCTGTCATACCGGAGGTAATCTTTTTGGAAGCGGCCCACAGAATTCCCTTCACGAAAGGGCTTGTCTGCGGCACATCCTTAAACGGATTATAAAAGGTATTTTTCACAGCAATTGCTGTATTTCCGCTCTCCACACTTACATTGGCAGACCACTGCTTTTCCGTTCCCATATAGAAACGGTAATTCAGCGCCTTGCAGTTTGCAAAAGCATCGCTTCTGATCGTCTTCAGCGAAACCGGAAGAATCAGATAAACCAGCTCCGTACAGCTGTCAAATGCATTTGCCCCGATCTCTGTTACATTCTGCGGAACGTTGACTTCTTTCAGCTTTTTACAGAAATAGAAGGTATACATCTCAATCTTTGTCAGCTTTGCCGGAAGCTTAATCTCCTCCAGACGCTTGCAGCCCATAAATGCGTGGCTTCCGATAGACGTCACACCGGACGGGATGCTGACTGTTTTCAGATTAACGCAGCTTTCAAACATAGATGAGCCGATCTTTTTCACACCGGACGGAATCGTAACAGTTGTCAGCAGGGTACATTCCCGGAAAACTCCATCCCCCATGACAGTCACACCGGACGGGATCGTAACTTCCCTGAGAGAACTGCACTGTCTGAAGACCTCACTGCCGATCTCCTTTAAGCCGGAGGGAAGCGTCACCCTCTCCAGAGTGGAGCAGCCAAAGAGCATATCTGAATTGATCGTTTTCAGATTCTTCGGAAATGTCATCCGCGAAATATTGTAGCAGCCGTAAAAGACACCATTGTCCATCGAGGTAATGGAATCTGCCAGTTTAACGTAAGTCAACTGTGTGCATCCATTAAATGCATACTTACAGACAGTTGTCACGCCGTCTTCAATGATCACTCTGCTGATCTTCTCCCTGAGCTCAACTCCGTTCTTTTTCTGAAGCCACGGGGGATCCATCGCCATGTAGTCGTACATCCGTCCCGTTCCGCTGATTGTCAGAACGCCGGATGCAGACAGAGAATACGTCAGATCCGGGCCGCACTTGCCTTCCGCATACGGACCTGCTGCGGCAGCCTCATCACGTTCTGCCTGATCCGGAGCCGGAAGCTCGACAGCAGACGAAGCCGCCTCTTCATCAGAAACCTCGTCTTCTGCCTCTGCTGCGTCCTCTTCTGCCACAGCTTCCTCATCTGCTTCTTCAGTATCAGGTGTTTCTTCTTCAACCGGATCATCATCCGCATACTCCTCATCGGGGTTTAAGGAAGGATCTGCAAGAACATCTGTTTCCTCCGGAATCTCTTCCTCCTCCTGATACAGGATCTCCTCTTCCTGTACCGTTTCTTCTGCGGCCGGCAGCATGTCCTCCTCAAAAAGGTCTGCTTCTGTTACTGCGGGAAATGTTTCTGCCCCGGCACAGACTGCAGTCATACCGGTGAACATCATGCTGACGGTTAACAGATACGGTAGTGTTTTCCATCTTCGTTTTTTCATCGCACAGGCCTCCTTTTTATGAAGTTTACATTGCTTTTTCCTGCCTTTTAAGTCATCAGCCGGCAGCCCTTATCTCAGGGTTTCTGAACAGGAAGGTCACAATCTGCCCTCTTGTGCAGTAATCATGCGGTCTGAATTCTGTCGGCATCACACCACTGGTGATACCCCTGTCAACTGCCCAGCAGACCGCACTGTAGCAGAACATGTTCTTTGTAATGTCCGTAAAGAAGATCTGTTTTGTCTGCCTCGGTGAACCGGCCGCTCTGTACATAAATGTGACGGCCTGTCCTCTTGTGCAGGTTTCATTCACACCGAATTTTGTCTCCGTGAGACCGGATGTAATGCCTTTTTCAACTGCCCAGAGAATCGCCTTGTAGAAAGCCGATGTACTGTTCACATCCTTAAACCGGTTCTTCGTGTTTTTGGGCTCCGGTTTTCCGTATGCCCTCCACAGGAAGGTCACGATCTGGCCTCTCGTACAAAGTGCATCTGCCTGAAACTGCGTTGCTGTCACACCGGAGGTGATGCCTTCACCGCTCGCCCAGAGGATTGCCTTTGCAAAAGCGCCGGACTGATTCACGTCATGGAAAGGATTGCAGTAAAGTTTCGCATTCAGCAGCGGTTCGTTGCGACCCAATTTTGTGATTGTATCCCATCTGCTCTTTTTCCCCATATAAAAAACAGCGCTCAGCTTACTGCATTTATCAAAGGCGACATCGTTGATTTTTTTCAGTGAGGCAGGCAGCACGACTGTCTGAAGCGAAGTGCAGCTTTCGAATGCATTGGATCCGATCTCTTCTACATTCTGCGGAATATTAATCTCTGTCAGCTTCTCGCAGCCATAGAAGGTATACAGCTGGATTCTTGTCACCTTGGACGGAAGATCAATCTTTGCCAGCTGGCTGCAGCAATTGAATGCGCGGTTTCCGATCGTTCTCAGGCTCTCCGGAAGGGAGACAGACTTCAGATTTGTACAGTTGTCGAATATCGATTTGCCAATGGATGTCACACCGGACGGAATTTCTTCATACGCGAGTCGTATGCACTCCTGAAAAGCTCCGTCTCCGATGGTTGTCACGGTTGACGGAATCTTTACTTCCACCAGATAATTGCACTGTCTGAACACCTCTTTGCCGATTGTCGTCAGCCCCTCGGGAAGCGTGACCTTTTTCAGATTTGTACAACCCGAACACATCTCTGCATTGAGGATTTTGAGATCTTTGGGAAATGTCAGGCTTTCAATCATAGAGCAGCCCTGAAACACAGCTTCGCCCATCGACGTAATCGTATTCGGCAGTCTGACACTGCTCAGGAACGGACATTCCTTGAATGCAGCTGCGCAGATAAAGGTGGCACCGTCCTCCACAATCACCTTATTGATGCGGTACTGAAGCTTGACTCCGTTCTTCTCCCGCAGCCACGGTGCATAGCCTACATTGTAATCATACATCTTCCCTTTTCCGCTGATCGTCAGCTCGCCGTTCTCAAGCAGTTTATATTGCAGATTTTCGCCGCACTTTCCTTCTGCAATAATCCCTAATGCGGCCGCTTCATCACTTTCTGCCTGATCCGGAGCCGGAAGCTCGGCAGCAGACGAAACTGCCTCTTCGTCAGACACCTCCGCTTCTTCTGTCTCTGCTGCTTCCTCCTCTGCTGGATTCTCCTCATCCACTTCTTCTGCGTCCGCTGTTTCCTCTTCTTCAGCCGGATCATCGTCCGCATACTCCTCATCCGGATTTAAGGAAGGCTCTGCAAAAACATCTGTTTCCTCCGGAAGCTCCTCCTGATACAGAATCTCCTCTTCCTGTACAGTCTCTTCTTCTGCTGCCGGCAGCATGTCCTCCCCCGGAAGGTCTGCCTCTTCTGCTTCTATTGCTGCGGGAAATGTTTCTGCCCCGGCACAGACTGCAGTCATACCGGTGAACATCATGCTGATGGTTAATAGATACGGGAGTGTTTTCCATCTGTGTTTTTTCATCGCATAGAACCTCCTTTTTCTGCATTTTTCAGTGTTTCTTTCTTATCCCAAAATTGCAATAACAAGTTGCACACTTTTGCTCCACACCACACCTGTG
>JAUNAG010000190.1 GCA_030527685.1 Lachnospiraceae bacterium
TATAATCTCCCTGAACAAGAACCGGTGAGGTTACTGTTCCGTCTGCGCCGGTAACCATCGTGAATGTAGAGCCATCCGGCTTCGTAACAATGAACTCAGCACCGGAAAGCCTTACCGAACTATCCTCTTCATCTACCTTAACGAGACGAATACGATTTGCAATCGTTGCATCAGCAGTACCGCCGCCGGAAACAGAACGAACTCTGATGCTCATTTCCTTTGTTGTAGTTGTGGATGTAAACTCTGCGGAATTCTTAAGATCCTTGCCTGCTGCATTATTATAAGTTGTTCTGTATTCAAAGATAAAGGAAGTAGAATTGTATTGCTCCGGAAGATTGAATACAAAGGACTGCTTGTCTGCAGACAGCTGCACATATTCACTTACATCGATATATGCACGATCACCATCAAATCTCGGACTGTAGCCTTCATAATATGCTACCGGACTGATTCTAAACGAGTTTTCAATATAAGTTTCATCTGTCGGGTCGTCATTCTTTCCGGACAGATGATCGGTGATGACCACATTCTGAAAAGCCGTGCCTGTATCATTTTTTACATGGATGTTCCAGTTTGCCTGTGTAATATTGTCAATTGAACTGGCCTCCGTCCACGTAATATGTCCTCCGGTCTTCCAGATCGCTTCATCTGCGGGAGATCCGCCGATCTTTTCATGGATCATATACGTAACCGATGTAATAACGGTTCCTGCCCTGAGCGTAAAGGTATTCTCCTCACCCGGTGTTGTAAGCGAATTACTCACCCTCGCACGAAAATGCATGGTTCCCTTTACATCATACTTTTCCTCTACGTTGCTGTTGAAAGTTGCTGTTACAGTCCCTGCATCTCTGTCAACAACAGCTCTGCCGAATACAACGCCGTCCTCATTTGCCAGATCAAACGATCCGATCGTGACACTGCCGCTGTTGTAAATAAGCTGCTCCGGAAGATCTATTGTAAAATAGTCATTTTCATGAATATTTGTACCATAGCTGCTCGCATCCCAATGAAACCTCAGTTCCACCTGATCTTCCTGGTGAATTCCATCCGTATTGGTTCTTGATTCCAGTGTGAAATCGGAAATTACCACATCGATTTTTTTCGCTTCCGATTCTGATGCCGGTGCTGCAGCAGGAGCAGCCATCAGACCTTCAGACTGGAAAAGCATATAGGGCGAAAATGAATCCGCCATCATGCTGACGGCATCATCGCTCTCAATCTCGCTGATTTCTTCGTTAGCAGCTGCTTCTTCCTCTGTTTCATTCTGAACTGCACCCTCCTGTACAGTTTCTTCCTGTACAGCGGGCGTGCTCTCATCATTCATTGCCGCCTCGGCAATGCTTTCTATCTCGGATGTTTGTTCAGGCGCTTCTTCCTGAACGGCCTCTGCCGCTGTACTCGACTCGGCGGAAACCTCGTCCGCCATCACAACGTTCTGTCCGACTGTACCGAACAGCATCGCCGCTGTCAAAAAACCTGTCAGATATTTTCTGATCTTATAATTTTTCATCTTTTTTCCCCCTTTCCAGATACCGGTATTATCCGTGACTTACCGTTTTTCCTGTCCGACTTCTTTCTCCCAGCCGGAACCCCGGAATACTTTTCGTGCCCACTTAAACTCCGGCAGGAAATCCTCTCTCTTTCCAAAACCGGTTTCCCCATTCTGCATCCTGTAATAATCACAGCTAACCCGATCGCAGTCGATTCTGCAGGATCGCATGGGATGAAGTGAAAACTGAATAATTTCCTCGGCATGATGGCGCTTTAAAAAGCTCATCACGCCCGCATAGGCTCTGGTAAACAGTGCTCCGTTAAACGGCAGTTTATTATCCTTATACACAAGCCGCCAATAGCTTTCCGCCGAGACCCCCTCTCTTCCGCTCGCCACCATCAAAGCCAGAAATTCCCGAATCATTCCGGTCGGAGTCACATCTATTCCGTCTATCCTGACGGTGAATGTATGAAACAATGTGAATTCAACCTTTACTGCCAGCAATTTCACTCTCCTGTTTTTTGCGGCTCTCCTGCCGCCTGTATGTTTGTGTCTGACTTTTGATAATCGTGCAATCGATCATTCTAAATCAGTGGAAATTGTAACAAAGCATCACTGAACAGTTACTGGCCTCTAACTGTTCAGTAACGTTTTCGACAAATAAAAAAAGACGGCCGCACATCGTTTGTGCAGCCATCCGTTGCCTATTTTCATTCTTTTTATGAATCAAACAAAAATCCCCTGATAT
>JAUNAG010000079.1 GCA_030527685.1 Lachnospiraceae bacterium
CTTTCTCCGGCGGTTCTCTCACGATCCGTTCGATCTGAACTTCTTCGTTCTCCTGCAGCTCTCTCACGAGCTGTCCGCCCTGCCGCTCTTCTCTCCGAAGCCGTTCTGCCCGTATGTTCCCTCCGGTCAGCGGATGTTCTTCTCCTGCCGTCGCCGGTCCGTCTGTAGTCATCCTCGTACATGCTGCTGATCTCCCCCGATCATTTCATGTTCAGTACGTTTATTCTTAAATTAAAGAGACATTGCGACCTCAAGTGCATTTCCCGAAACAGACACTTCTGCATGGGCACCCATGATCAGCGGCATCATCGGCTTCACATGTCCGACGTCTGCATCCATCACGATCGGCACGCCGAACTCTCCCAGAATACCGGTGACCGCATTGTACTGGTCCACGCCCATCATCTCCTGGCCGAAAGCAGCCAGCGGGCGGCCGATCAGAAAGCCTGCAGCGGTATCAAACCAGCCCTGCTCACGCAGATGCCAGAGTGCACGGCGAATCGACATCACATTCAGGTCGCAGGCTTCCAGCACCCAGATGATGCCTTCCTGCTCCTTTGCAAATTCCTTTACGCCGTCAAAACGTGTTCCGGAAACCAGCTCCAGCACGTCCAGACAGCCGCCCAGCAGCCGTCCGCTCATCTTAATCTGCTCCTCTTTTTCTGCCTTCCGCAGGCCGTCATTTCCCGGAATCATCCCTGTCAGAACCTTCTCCGTATCCAGGCGGTAAGGTGCCAGCGGATCCGTCTCCTCCTCATCCCAGTTCGGAGCCTCAAAACGGTCATAGCCCTTCAGGCAGAGATTCGTTCCTTCCAGCAGGGAAAATGCATCCTTCTCCGGTGCCTCCCACTCTTTTCCGAATCCGGTTGCACAGGGACCGTAGATTCCGGGCACACCTGCGATCGTGGCAAGAGGGAGCAGCAGATTGGTATTGTCCGAATAGCCCATGAACCACTTCGGCTCTGCTTCACGGAGTGCCTGCAGGTCAATATGTGACATGGTCTCACACATCAGCTCGCCGCCTCCGACAGAGATCACGGCCGCAACCTCCGGATCCAGATAGAGCTGCATCAGCTCATCCGCCGCATCCTTCGGATTTGTACTGATTCCGAGTCCGTCACTTTTGTAAACACTGGGAACCGTCTTGATCCGGTAGCCTCTCTCCTCCAGTTTGCGGATGGCTGCCTCCAGCCTTGTAACATATGGTTCTGTGGCTGCGCCGAAGGACGGTGCCGCGATGCCGATGGTGTCGCCGGGCCTGATAAATTCCGGAATTCTCATGTCAAATCCTTTCCGATGCGTCTTGTCTTGTGCAATATTGCAGAGATCTGCCTTATAGCAGACCGTTTATTCGTGCATTGTGTTTGTTTCTCTTTAAAGAAATTCTCTCTTTCTTTTACCAAAGTATACCATATTTCCTTTCAAAATACGGTTTTGAATGCGATACATGACGATCTTTGTGCGCCAAATTGTTATGTAGTTTTTGTGAAATGTGGCAAAGCATTTACAAGTTATTACAAAAATGTTAAAATAGCACTCGTGTTAAAGATTGCCGTGCTTTTTCAGGCGGCCTGAAAGGATTATTTAATCATGAAAAAAAGACTTTTTATGCTTCTTACTGCAGCAATGCTGACCCAGTCTGTTGCTCCGGTTCTTCCGGCTATGACTGCCACGGTCTTCGCTGAGGAAAGCAGCAGTGCTATGATTTTCAGAATGTTAACAGAAGAAGGAGGCTTAAACAGTGCCGCTGCCTGCGGTATCCTCGGAAACATCCAGCAGGAATCCGGTCTGAACCCGAACGCACAGAGCTCCTATTACGGACTGGCTCAGTGGGGCGGCAGCCGTCTTTCCAATCTTCGTTCCTACTGCAGCGAAAACGGATATGATTCCTCTTCTATCAGCGGTCAGATTCATTTCCTGATTTATGAGCTGCAGAACGGCTACACCGGTGTCTATGACGCTCTGCTAAACGTTTCTGATGATGCTGACGGAGCTTACAGTGCAGCCTGCACCTTCTGCCACGATTTTGAGCAGTGCGGCAATTACGACTGGGAATACTCCACACGCGGCGGCTTTGCTTCCACATTCTGGAGCCAGTACGGCGGAACTGTTACAGCCGAAGAAGAAACAGACGAGGAAGAATATAACGAAGATACAGAAGAAACTTCTGATGAGGATTACACGGAGGATTCTGAGAATACAGAAACCGCTGAGGATACAGAAGACTCCTCTGATGATGTCGAAGACACTGATGATGAGCAGGTTGAGGAATCCGCTGCAGATACTGATGACGAGCAGACTGAAAACAGCGATGACGAGTCTGACGCTTACAGCGACAGTGACCATCGTTACCTGCTGAGCATGGATTATGATGTCGATCTGATCTTCGATTACGACTACTATGTCTCCCGCTATCCGGATGTTGTCGAATCTGTCGGCTCCGATTACGACGCAGTTCTCCGCAACTTCCTGACCAGCGGTACAGAAAGAGGCCGCCGCGGAAGCCAGAACTTCAGTGTTCTGAACTACATGGAGAACAACGATGATCTCGTTGACCGCTACGGCGAAGAATACGTCAAGTACTATGTACACTTCGTCAAGACAGGTCACGATGAAGGCCGCAGCGGTGTCGTCAGTTCCGAACAGCAGGAAAGTGAAAAGAACGAGGCTGAGGAAGAAGCTGAATGGCAGGAATATCTTGATTCCATCGGCATGACCGAAGAAGAATGGGTTGAGCAGAATTCCTGATATATTTCAATATAATGTATTTGCAAAAAAGCGTGGAAGCAATCCGGTTTCGAATTGCTTCCACGCTTTTTATGATACCCGCTTCGGACATCTTAATTTATTTCATTTTATTAACTGCATCGAAGGTTGCTGTGATCTCTCTGTCCGGTGCCGGTGTTGCAAGGCTGACAATCACATTAACTGCAATTGCAACAAGGAAGGCCGGAAGAAGCTCATAGATATTCAGGATTCCGCCCATCGGACGAACGGCGAACTTCCATACAAAGACCATGATGCCGCCTGCCAGAAGACCCGCAACAGCACCCTGTTTATTGGAGCGTCTCCAGAACAGAGACAGCAGAACAACCGGACCGAAGGCAGCGCCGAAACCGGCCCATGCAAATGATACGATCTGGAAAACAGAGCTGTTTGCGTCCCATGCAAAGAACATGCCGAGAACCGCGATGATCAGAAGGCTGATTCTGGACACACGGAGCAGATTCTTCTGATCCATATCGAGATGGAATACATTTACCAGAATATCGTTCGATACAGAGGAAGAAGCTGCAAGCAGCTGTGAATCTGCCGTAGACATAGTCGAAGCCAGAATACCGGAAAGAACGATGCCGGCAATCAGTGCTGTCAGCACGCCGTTCTGCGCCAGCTTCTGCGCAATCTCTACGATAATGGTCTCAGACTGAGAACCCTGCAGCAGTGTGATGGCACCTGCCTCGGACATGCCGAGACCGACAATACCGATCAGAACGGCTGCTGCCATGGAGATGACAACCCAGACAGAAGCAATTCTTCTTGAAAGCTTAATCTTATGATCATCCTGAATCGCCATGAAGCGAAGAAGGATATGCGGCATACCGAAATAGCCGAGACCCCATGCCAGTGTCGAAACAATTGTCAGAGCAGAGTACGGTGAAGCAGCTCCGGAGGCAGCATCATAGGTGCTGGTAAAGCCGAGGTAGCCCGGTAAAGTTCTGGCATTCTCCATAACCGCTTCCATGCCGCCGGCCTGTGTTACACCGAAAACAAGGATGATAATCAGTGCCAGGCTCATGACAATACTCTGGATGAAGTCCGTCAGACTTGCCGCGAGGAAACCGCCCATGGAAGTATAGAGGATGATGACAATCGCACTGACTACCATGGCAAGATGATAATCAATTCCGAAGAGGCTTCCGAAAAGCTTGCCGCAGGCAGCAAAGCCGGAGGCCGTGTACGGTACAAAGAAAACGATGATGATCAGCGCACCGAGCAGTGTCAGCACACCCTTCTCATCCTTGTAGCGATTTGAAAAATAAGTCGGAACCGTAATGGAATTCGTCTTCTCCGTATAACGGCGAAGGCGCTTTGCAACGATCAGCCAGTTCAGGTAGGTGCCGAGCGCAAGACCGATCGCGGTCCAGCCTGCATCGGCAACACCTGTCAGATAGGCAACACCCGGAAGACCCATCAGCAGCCAGCTGCTCATATCGGAAGCTTCGGCACTCATAGCGGAAACAAAGGGGCCGAGCTTTCGTCCGCCCAGGTAAAAGTCGCCCATGGTCTCATTCTGTGAAGAAAGAACAAAGCCGACGAAGACGATGCCGAGCAGGTAAACGGCCATCGCAATCAACATTACAATCTGCGAGTTGGTCATAAGAGTCCTCCTTTTCTTATATGATACAAGTGTCAAAGGTCACTGATGGAGTGTTTGCGTCCGTTTCATGACCCCTGACACCTGTGGTTTATTACCGTGTATTCTGTTCTTCTACAAGACGAAGGCTGTTGTACTTCTCTCTTTCCTTCGGCTTGTCAATCTTGCCGGTTGCATTTCTGATGACATCATCAAAGATGATCTTGCGCGGTCTCTTGTAACGCGGCAGGTCCACACAGAACTGATTGACCTCTTCCTCTGTGAGTTCCGCACCTTCCTTCACCTGGATGATTGCTGCCGCAATCTCGCCCAGACGCTGGTCCGGGAGACCGATTACCGCTACATCGTGAATCTTCGGATGAGCTGCAAGGAAGGCCTCAATCTGAACCGGATAGAGATTTTCACCGCCGGAGATGATGACATCCTTCTTTCTGTCAACCAGGAAGATGAAGCCGTCTTCATCCTGACGGGCCATATCACCGGTCAGCAGCCAGCCGTCCTTCAGGCAGGCAGCCGTTGCTTCCGGATCATAGTAATACTCAACCATAACGCCGGCACCCTTGACACAGAGCTCGCCGACCTCACCCTGCTTTACCGGAACACCGTTCTCATCGATGATCTTCGTCTCCCAGCGATAACCCGGAATGCCGATCGCACCGACCTTATGGACATTCTCCATGCCGAGATGAACACAGCCCGGACCGGTAGATTCACTTAAGCCATAGTTTGTATCGTATTTGTGATGCGGGAAATACTCCAGCCAGTGACGGATCAGGCTGGGCGGAACCGGCTGTGCACCGATGTGCATCAGTCTCCACTGACTCAGCTTGTAATCCTCCATCTTCAGCTCACCGCTGTCGAGTTTGGCCAGAATATCCTGTGCCCACGGGACAAGCAGCCATACAATGGTGCACTGCTCTTCCGATACAGCGCGGAAAACTGCCTCCGGGCTGTGACCTTTCAGCAGAACGCCCCTGCTTCCCGTATAGAGAGAACCGAACCAGTGCATTGTCGCGCCGGTGTGATACAGCGGCGGAATGCAGAGGAAGCAGTCCTGCTTTGTTGTCTCATGGTGACGTGCCTCCATCTCGGCAGCCTGCGTCAGAGCCTCGTGCTTCAGCAGGATTGCCTTCGGGAAGCCTGTAGTGCCGGATGAATAATAGATCGCACCGTTATCCTCATCTCTGATCAGAACCTTCGGTGCTGTCGAAGAGCTGTTGGAAACACAGCGATAATAATCTTCTGCATAAGACGGGCAGGAATCACCGACATAGTACAGCAGCATCTTGTCCTTCAGATGTCCGACAATGTCTTCGATTCTGCCGATAAACTCCGGACCGTAGAACACGACATCGCAGTCAGCCAGCTTCAGACAGTAGTCAATTTCCTCTCCGGTGAAACGGAAATTCAGCGGAACAACAACTGCTCCGGACTTCAGAACACCGAAATAAATCGGAAGCCACTCCAGGCAGTTCATCAGAAGAACCGCACATTTCTGGCCCGGACGGATACCGCGGGCAATCAGCTCATTGGCAACACGATTCGCCTTCTCATCAAAAACCGACCATGTTATGGATCTTCTGTAAAATGCTGTGGATGTCGGCTGGATCAGCTCATATTCTTTCCAGGTAACTCTCTGCTCCTCGCGGATTTCCGGGTTGATTTCCACGAGTGCAACCTCGTCTCCGAATAATTTGCTGTTCCTCTCCAGGAGGTCTGTGATAGGCATGTTTCTATCCTCTCTTTTTACTAGTTTCGCTCATCTGCAATAACGCAATAGCGCATCAACGCATTAAAGTATTATAGTTAAAAAAACCACTTTTTGTCAAGAAAGCAGCGGCACATTGTGACAGATTGCTGTTTTCATTTACTTTAGTAAGGCAAAGTGATAAAATCATACTATTAAAGGCTCCGAATAGACGGAGCAGCATGTAGAAAGGAAACCTGATCATGAAACAGTTGATGCTTGGCAATAAAGCCGTCGCCCGTGGTCTTTACGAGGCCGGCGTCTGCTTCGCCTCCAGCTATCCGGGCACTCCGAGTACAGAAGTAACGGAAGAGCTGGCCAAATACGACGATGTCTACAGCGAATGGGCTCCGAATGAAAAAGTCGCAATGGAAGCTGCTTTTGGTGCATCCCTTGCAGGAAAAAGATCCTTCTGTGCCATGAAGCACGTCGGACTCAATGTCGCCGCTGATCCTCTTTATACAATGTCCTATACCGGCGTCAATGCAGGTATGGTTATTGTCGTTGCAGATGATGCAGGAATGCACTCCTCCCAGAACGAGCAGGATTCCCGCCATCACGCAATCGCTTCCAAGATCCCGATGCTGGAGCCCTCTGACTCCGCCGAGGCTCTTGCATTTGCAAAACTTGCCTATGAAATCTCCGAGGAATTCGACACACCGGTTCTTCTGAAGATGTGCACCCGCGTTGCACATTCTCAGTCCGTTGTCGATCCGGGTGAGCGCGTTGTTCCGGTCAAGCCGTACGAGAAGAACATCCAGAAGTACGTCATGATGCCGGGAAATGCAATCCGCCGTCATCCGTTTGTCGAGGAGCGCACCAGAAAACTGGTCGAATATGCGAATACCGCTGCTGTCAACCGTGTTGAGATGGGCGGCACAAAACTCGGTATCATCACCTCCTCCACCTCCTATCAGTATGTAAAGGAAGTATTCGGCGATTCAGTCTCCGTTCTGAAGATCGGCATGGCTAATCCGCTTCCGGATCAGCTGATCCTTGACTTTGCATCAAAGGTCGAAAAACTGGTCGTTGTCGAAGAGCTGGATCCGATTATGGAAAACCACTGTAAGACACTCGGCCTGCAGGTCAGCGGAAAAGATATCCTTCCGATCTGCGGTGAGTTCTCACAGAATCTGGTCGCAGAAGCTCTCGGCGGTGAGGTTCACACCGGACGCACACTGGATGAAGCGCTTCCGATGAGACCGCCTGTCATGTGCCCGGGATGTCCGCACAGAGGACTCTTCTTCACATTAAAGAAGCTCGGCTGCACAGTTCTCGGCGATATCGGCTGCTACACACTCGGCGCTGTTGCTCCGCTCTCTTCAATGGAAATGACCCTCTGCATGGGCGCTTCCATCTCCTCTATTCACGGCTTCAACAAGGCCCTCGGTGAAGAAAGCGAGAAGAAGACAGTCAGCGTCATCGGCGATTCCACCTTCATGCATTCCGGCATGACAGGTCTTGCCAATATTGCTTACAACCAGAGTAATTCCACTGTCATCATCCTTGATAACTCCATCACAGGTATGACAGGTCACCAGCAGAATCCGACCACCGGCTACAACATCAAGGGAGATCCGGCAGGAAAGATCAATCTGGAGGCTCTCTGCCGCTCCATGGGCTTCAACCGCGTCAGAGTTGTAGATCCGTACAACCTGACTGAGACCGAAGCAGCTGTTAAAGAAGAGCTGCAGGCTGCAGAACCGTCTGTCATCATCTCCAGAAGACCCTGCGCTCTGCTGAAGTATGTCAAGCGTTATCCGTCACTTCATGTTGATCAGGATAAGTGCCGCGGCTGCAAGTCCTGCATGCGTATCGGCTGCCCGGCCATCTCCATGAAGAACGGCAAGGCTGTTGTCGATCAGACACTCTGCGTAGGCTGTGACGTCTGCACACAGATGTGCCATTTCGATGCATTTACAGGCATGACTGAGAAGGAGGACTAAAGAAGTGGATACAAAAAATATCATGATTGTAGGCGTCGGCGGGCAGGGCTCGCTTCTTGCCAGCAAACTTCTCGGACGTCTTCTCCTTGATGCAGGCTATGATGTCAAGGTTTCCGAAGTACACGGCATGTCCCAGCGAGGCGGCAGCGTCGTTACTTATGTCCGCTACGGCGATCACGTCGCTTCTCCGGTCATTGACCGCGGCGAAGCTGACGCCATCGTCTCCTTCGAGCTTCTGGAGGCAGCAAGATGGCTGTCCTACCTGAAGCCGGACGGCCAGATCGTCACCAACACCCAGCAGATTGATCCGATGCCGGTTGTCACCGGTGCGGCAGTCTATCCGGAGAATCTTGTTGAGAAAATGCTTGCCGCAGACGCAAAGGTCGATGCTATGGACTGCGTCGCTCTTGCAGAACAGGCAGGCACGGTAAAGGCAGTCAACCTGGTTCTTCTGGGCCGTCTCTCTCACTACTTCGATTTCTCTATGGATGCATGGATGGCAGCAATTGAAAGCTGTGTGCCGCCGAAATTCCTTGAGATCAACAAAAAGGCTTTCGAACTCGGACGTAATTCCTGAGTGCTTCGGCGCCTGAGAGCATGCCGCTGCCTTTTTGCAATAAACCCAAGAATCGCGGAACATATTCCGCCAAACCGGAAGCCTGTGCTTTCGAAGTATTTTTTCAGAAAGGAAATAACGCCATGGAACGCTATTATGAGGAAGACCTGGAGCGCGCATCCCGCGAGGATATGCTTGCCCTCCAGAATGAGAAACTCGTCAAGCAGGTAAAGCATGTATGGGACAGTGTTCCGTATTATCGCAATCTGATGGAAAAGAAGGGCGTCACACCGGACGATATCAAGTCTGTCGATGACCTTCACAAGCTTCCGCTGATTTCCAAGGCTGATCTGCGCGACGCCTATCCGTACGGTCTTCTCGGCTGTGATCTGAAAAAATGCGTCCGCATTCAGTCGACATCAGGTACTACAGGAAAACGTGTGGTTGCATTTTACACACAGGAAGATATCGATATCTGGGAACGCTGCTGTGCAAGAGCCATCACGGCTGCCGGCGGCACTGATGAGGACGTCTGCCAGGTTTCTTACGGTTACGGACTTTTCACAGGCGGTCCGGGCTTAAACGGCGGCTCTCACAAAGTTGGCTGCCTGACAGTCCCGACCTCCTCCGGCAATACAGATCGTCAGATCATGTTCATCAACGATCTGCAGGCCACCATTCTGTGCTGCACACCTTCCTACGCTGCCTACCTCGGCGAGCGCATGAAGGAGCTCGGCATGGGACCGGACGACATCCCGCTGAAGGCCGGCATCTTCGGTGCAGAGGCATGGTCTGAGGAGATGCGTCAGGATATTCAGAATACTCTGGGCATCAAGGCCTATGATATCTACGGTCTGACAGAAATCTCCGGCCCGGGCGTCTCTTTCGAGTGCTCCGAGCAGACCGGCATGCATATCAACGAGGATCACTTCTATCCGGAAGTCATTGATCCGGATACAGAAGAAGTTCTTCCGGAGGGCAGCGAAGGCGAGCTCGTCTTCACCTGCCTCGACAAGGAAGCATTCCCGCTCCTGCGCTACCGCACAAGAGACATCTGCGTCCTTTCCCGCGAGAAGTGCTCCTGCGGCAGAACACTTGTCAAGATGAAGAAGCCGAAGGGCCGTTCCGATGACATGCTCATCATCCGCGGCGTCAACGTCTTCCCGTCCCAGATTGAAGCTGTACTCCTGAATCAGGGCTATCCGGCTAACTACCAGATCGTGGTCGACCGTGTCAACAACACCGATACACTGGATGTTCAGGTTGAGATGACACCGGAGATGTTCACAGACAACCTCGGTGAAATCGAAGCACGCCAGAAGTCTCTGGTTGACGGTCTGAAGGCTATGCTCGGTCTGAAGGCACATGTCACACTGGTTGCTCCGAAGACCATTACCAGATCGGAAGGCAAGGCTGTCCGCGTCATCGACAAGAGAAAGATCTGAGACGCAAAGCAGCATATAGAATCCCGTAAAACAAATGCGGTATAATGAATTATGATACACGTTCACCATCGGAAAGGAGGCCGCTATGGCTATCAGACAGATCTCTGTATTTCTTGAAAACAAGCCCGGAATGCTTGAAACCATGACAGAAGTTCTTGCAGCTGCCGATATCGATATCCGCGCTCTCTCACTTGCAGAGACAAAGGATTTCGGCATCGTACGTATGATCGTCAGCGATGTCTATGAGACAGCTACTGTTCTGAAGGACAATCATTTCATCGCCAGCATGACACCGGTTATCGCTGTCAAGATCGATGATAAGGTTGGTGGTCTTTCCAACGTTCTTAAAACACTCTCTGCTGCTTCCGTCAACATCGAGTACATGTATGCCTCACTTGCAGGCAAGGGCGGAAACGCCTGCATGATCTTCCGTGTTGAAGATGAGAAGAAGGCCGAAGCTGCACTTCGTGCAGGCGGCTTCAAGCTTGCAGATCAGGAAACTGTTGCTGAGATGTAATTTTCTCAATCGGTATACCTGAAAATTTCTAAAACAAAAAAGAACTCAAGCCGGGTTTGCACGAATGCACACCTTTCGGCTTGAGTTCTTTTTTGCGCAGAGACTGTATTATTACAGTCCCACTGTTAAGTACCAGTTCATTCCACCGGTACATCGTTTTCTATATCCTTAATCTTCCTCGCAGGAACACCGCCCACAAGCGTATTATCCGGAACATCCTTTGTCACAACTGCCCCTGCTGCAACCACAACATTATTGCCGATTGTCACACCGGGGAGGATTGTGACATTTCCTCCAATCCATACGTCATTGCCGATTGTAACCGGATCAGCAATTCCGAGATGCTTTCTTCTTCCCATCGGAGTAAGCGGATGACCGACTGTTGTAATCAGTGTATTCGGCCCGATCATCACATTGTCTCCGATATAAATCTCACGGATATCCAGCATCGTAATGTTATAATTTCCCGTAAAATTATTACCGATATGGATATTTTTTCCATTATCGCAATTGAAGGTTTTGGCAATCCAGACATCCTTGCCCATTGATCCCAGATGTTCTCTGAGGCACTTTTTCTGTGCTTCAAAATCCAGTGGATCCAGGCTGTTAAACTCCCCTGTCCAGATGATTGCCTGTTCCTTTAAAGCGTCCACCTCTTCATCATCGTAGCAGTATTCCAGACCTGCTTTCAGCTTTTCAAATTCTGTCATCTCTATTGCCTCTCCACTCCTGATTCGCTTATTCCTCAATTCTGTATGCTGCTTCAATTTCTGCCACATACATAACACTGTAATCCTTGTCCGGGAAGCAGGCCGCTGCAAGTTTTGGATCAACAAAATTCTCAGCTTTCTGCTCCTGTGAATACAGGATTCTGCAGTTCAGCACTACGCTTCCTTCTTCGAAAGTCGGCTGTCCGTCCACATGCGCAAGATGCAGACCTGACTTCTCAATCTTATCCGGAACATCTGCTCCTGAATTGCTTCCGAGAAAACCCATCTCCTGCTGTCTGCCGTCAAAGAACGTCATCGTAAATCTGCCGGAAGCATCCATATATTTCTTTGTATGACGCTGCGGACGAATGTATACGATTGCAATCTTCTTCTCCCAGACATTTCCAAGTGCGCCCCAGCCTGCTGTAAGCGTGTTCACTGTGCCATCATGCTCCGCTGTTACAAGATACCAGTTTTCTCTCATACCTGCTACCGGATCAATGATTTTGCTCAGTTCATTAAATTCAATTCTGCTTGTCTTCATGATCATAATCTCCTCGTATAATATCTCTATAATCTTTCGCTCTATTCACAGATAACGGAAGCTGTCTTATCAGACATGCTTCATCATCTGTAGTATAAATCCTAATAATCATGAAAACAGCGCTATATATTAATTTATATAGTGGTATTTTCTCATAT
>JAUNAG010000080.1 GCA_030527685.1 Lachnospiraceae bacterium
ATGCAATTTTTAACTGAGGCGGAGCGATTTACCCACAATCATGCCCGAAGCCTCCGGATTTTCTGACTTTTGCGGTATCACGGAAGAGGAACGCTTCTTCAGCGGAGACCCTTCACATAGTATGCTTTTGTCTTTTCCCAGATTTCCTCGTGCAGTTCTTCCGGTGAGCGGTCGCCATTGAGAATCAGAACATGCTCGGAATCTTTAAGTTTCTCAAATGCTTCCAGATAGCGGTTTCTCGTATCAATCTGACGCTCTGTCTCTTCAAAAAGCTCTTTTGTCAGGCGGTTTTTCTCAATTCTTGCCATCGTGACCTCCGGGTCGACGTCAATGAAGACGGTGAGATCCGGACGGAGAAGAGCGGCACAGAGAGAGTTGGCCTGAATGACCCAGTCCATGGGAACATCAACACTCTGGTAGGCATAGGATGAAAAATAATAGCGGTCAGCCAGGACGTTGACGCCCTGATTCAGGAACTTCAGCAGGCCGTTTGTGTCATTCTGGATGTGATCGAGGCGGTCTGCAACGAAGAGAGCCGCAATAACATCGTTGGTTGTTTTGACACGTCCGATCATGACCTGATGAATCAGATCGCCGAAGGGTGAATCATTCGGTTCTGCAGTTCTGTAGACCGGGAAGCCCTCCTTCTCGAGTCTCTTTTTCAGCATGCGGATCTGTGTGCCCTTGCCGCTTCCGTCAATTCCCTCAAATGCAATAAATGCTCCACGCTTGTTTTCTGTCATATCCTTTTCCTCTTTCCTTTTTCTTATTCTTTTTCCTTTATGTAAGCGGGATCTCCACAATTTCAGCCATGCGTGTGAGGCAGGCTTCGATCTGCCCGGAGAGGTCCGCAACCATTCGATCTGTTATTTCCTCGTTTTTATCTTCTTCCAGACTCCTGTAAAGCTTTTCGCGAACTTCACCCGAAAGAGCGGCAACTCTTGTGCGGATGGAGTGTTTCGGTACCAGATGGCGAACAGCCTTCGGAAGTCTGACATTCATAATTGCCGACTCCATCTTTCGCTTTCCGAGAATCAGTACCAGAAGCGAGAGCAGCACACCGGCAATCAGACCGTCCGGACCGCTTGCAATCACAGCCATGCCGGTTCCGCCGCAGACAAGACCGACAAGGAGAGAGATGATGCTGTCGATCATCAGTGTAATCTCTTTGACGGCAAACATATCCCTCGCATCAAGGCTGATTTCGATGTCCGTGGCGCTGAGATAGGAATTCAGGCTCAGAGCCGTGTACGGAACATGATGCCGGACGCAGATGGGAAGCGTATATTCCTCCAGCTCATCGGCAATCGACCGCAGCCAGGACGAGATCGGCTTTACGAGGAGCTCACGCACCTCATCCGAGCGCAGATAAGCCGCAATCTCCTTCTGCATCTCCTGATCTGTATCGGAGAGACGGCTGATTGAGCCGTCCTTCCACCTCTCAAAGACAGGAATCGCAGCGTGCTCCAGCAGAGGATCCACCAGTGCGTCCACCGCCTTGCGGTAGAGACCGTCAATATGGGCTGCCACAATCTTTTCGACGGTACTGGATGCAAGCAGCGTATCGAGTTCCGAGCGGAAAGCGCGAAGGTCATCATCAATTCTGCCGCTGTAGGCCAGGCCGCGTGCAACCGAGAATTCCGGCTCATTTCCGGCGATCATGACAGCGTCCGGGAATACTTCCAGGCACCAGTCGCGGATCCAGGGAAGCTTTGAGACACCGCCCGTCAGGAAGAGCAGTTCCGGCTGCTGACCGGAGATGCCGCCGCGCACATCAAGAAGAGCCTCATGAAAAACTTCACGGAAGGAGCGCCCGCCAAGCCGTTCCGCAGGTGAACTGACGAGGCGGTCGGCGATTTCCGCATCGATGCGCAGTGTCAGGCGAACCGGCCTGTCATAGCGGATCAGGACCGTTTCCGTGCAGGGGTGATCGACCCAGTAGTCCATATCCGAGAAGTATTTCTCCTTCAGACGACGGGCTGCGAATTCACAATAGGTCCGCCAGGATTCGCTTTTTTGGAAAATGCTGCTGATCTCGGCTGCATTTTCCGAATGATTCACCGCTTCCGCAAGCAGAAGCTCATCCATTATGCCGCCGCCTAAAGTTACTTCGCCTGCAGTCTGCATGCCGACCTCACGGCCCTGACAGATATAGGCAAAATCCGTGGTCGAGGAGCCGATATCCACAACCAGAACCGGCTTTGAGAGAATATCGTGGCCGATCTGCAGGTGGCGGGACTGGCAGGCACTGACCAGTGCGGCGCGGGATTCCGAGATAATGCGGACAGGCGGATAGCCGACGCGCTCGAAGATGGAGCGGTAGCGCTCGCGGGCCTGTTTATCCCAGCCGGCCGGACAGCCGATATAGAAGCAGACATCATCGCCCTTTACCAGCTCGCCGGACATATAGAGCTCGCTTAAGACGCCGGCCGCAAAGCTGCGGATGTCGGCCTCACTTGAAGCATCGGTCAGGAAGCGGCTTTTAAAGCGCAGTTTTCTCCGGACAGCGTCAGGCGAGTAGCATGCATTTTCCCCGATCAGAAGGGTACCGTCCGAAAGAAAGGCACAGGCTGTGATAAAGCTTGGCGAATCGTGGACCGGAATGATATCCGGGATCAGCTGTTCACTTCCGGACAGCTTTGAGATGGCACTCTCGGCATCGCCGAGATCAAATCCGTAAAAACGTTCCATGATCAACCTCCGATTCCGGCAAGTCCCTTCTTCAGGAGCTTTCCGCCGGAGACAAGTGCCGGCTTTAAGGTGCCGGTCTGTGAGGAGGGCAGGCGGTCAAACCAGGCAGCTGTGTCCTCGCTGTAATCAACCACTTCGACATGTATGCTGTGCAGGTAATAGCGGAGTTCCTCCAGCTTATCCCAGGCATAAGCACTGTCGCGGCTGCAGGCAGCCTCGAGCAGGTCGGAATAAAGGGTGAGCTCTGCCTGTGAGAGCACAGCGGCTGTCTGCTCGCCGGTGTTTCTGGCTTCCCATTCCCGTTCGGAACGGATCTGCTGCAGATTCTGGTCCATGACAAGAAGGACAGCCCGAAGCGTGCGGTAGATGCGGTCGGCATCGATGCGGCATTCGGTCTTTACTGTATCGCCCGCTGTTCCGGCAGGTACAGAACGGACGGAGAAACGTCCGGCAAGATACAGACAGATCATCGCTGCGGCTGTCAGCAGGACCGAAATGGTGTTTAATAAAACGCCGACGATCGGAAGCGGCAGCAGAAATCCGATGACGGAAACAGCTGCCAGTGCAATACCGGCCAGCAGAAGCAGGAAGGATTTCTTCCGGTTCTTTCCGGCTGAGCGGTCGCCTGCAGAGCGGGACCAGATGTCGACCTCGCCGACAGCGTCGACGAGCGGCAGAGCCATGCGGACAGCTCCGACCATACGGGCAGCGGATTCGCGCTCGCGGTCATCTGAGAGGGCATCATTGGTCCGGACAAGAATCCGATCCAGTTCAGCCTCCAGAACAGGAAGTGCGGCCTCCGGTGTACCGGCGGCTTTCAGTTTTTCAGTAAATGCAGGTCGATCCTGCTCAAGATATTCAACCAAACCAGAACCTCCAGACCCGTGCTGTGCCCTTGAATGAGTCAAAAGCAGTATTGCGGGTCTTTTATATTACTGCTGTCCGGAGGCTGCGAAGAGGGCAGCTCCGATGGCACCGATCAGATCCGGGTGCTCACTGATAGCAAGTGATGCGCCGAGCTTCTTCTCAAGCTCTCCCGCAACACCGAGATTGCGGGCCACACCGCCTGTCATCATGAAAGGCTTTTCTCCGTGAACGCGCTTGACCATGCCGGCAGTTCGGCCGGCAACCGCTTTGTTCAGCGCATGTACGATATCGGAGGGGTCCGTATTTTCCGCAATCAGGGAGACTACCTCCGATTCGGCGAAGACGGTGCAGGTGGAGGAGATGGTGAGATCTTTCTTCCACTGCAGTCCGAGACGGCTCATAGAGGAGAGGTCAGTCTCCAGTGTGTGCGCCATCATCTCCAGGAAGCGGCCTGTACCGGCAGCACATTTGTCATTCATGACAAAGTTGACGACATTGCCGTCCTCGTCGAGGCAGATGACCTTGCTGTCCTGTCCGCCGATATCGATGACACATCTGGCTTCCGGGTTTGCAGCATGGGCGCCGCGGGCATGGCAGGAGATCTCCGTTCTTGTGCCGTCGGCAAAGGAGATGAAGTCACGGCCGTAGCCGGTTGCGATGATCCGCTTGATTTTGGAAGCGTTGCGTCCGAGCTGTACCTTTACATCGTCGTAGGCACGCTGGGCGGCAGCTCCGGCACGGGCACCTGTGCGGACGATGGCAGAGGCGAGAAGCGTGCCGTCCGGTGCAATGGCCGCAATATTGGTAGAAGTAGAGCCGGAGTCGATGCCGATGTAGATCGCTTCAGCCTGATCTCCCGAGAAGGAGGAAGTATCGGTGCGGGAGCCGGAGGGCTTCCGCAGCTTTGCTCCGCTGACGGTGACTTTTTTCCGTGCGGTCTTCTCGGCTTTCTGCTTTCCGGGCAGAGAAGCCGCAGCACTGTCGGAGCGGCAAGCATCTGCAGCTGTATCAGCATTCCGGCTGCTTTCTGCGGCAGCAAGGCTTTCGGCAAATGCAGCCAGTCGCGTTTCCAGCTGGCCTTCACTCTGTGTCGTGTAGTCGGTCTCAAGCTTCAGAATCGGAATGTTGACGGTACGGCGGATATCGGCATATTCAAATGCGTAATAATCGCAGAATTTGACGGAGTGATATACAATGCCGACCATCGATTTCATAGAAAGAATTGCGGCACGTTCCGAGACATCCTCCATGCGTGTGCAGGGAAGCTGGTGAAGCAGCGCTTCCGCATAAGCACCGAGCAGATCGTCGTCCGACATCGGCAGAGTGGAAGAGGAGAAGCTGACGCCGTCGGATGCATTTCCCGAACAGTTTTCGCAGCTGCCTGCAAAGGCTTCCTTCGGAGGCTGCGGCAGGGAACGAAGTCCTCCGCAGGTCAGATCGATGACCGGATAAGGTGCGGAGTTGCGGATCTTTGCACGAAGTTCATTGCTGACTCGCGCGCCGAAGATGGCGATGAAGGGACCGCGTTCGCGGAACAGCTCCCAGGTATCGGCCTGGCGCTTCCAGTCATTCAGGAAGGCAGCGCGGTCGAAGTGATGATCCGGATGAGCTGCGAGATAGGAATCACGCAGACGGATCAGCTCTTTTTTCCAGAGTTCTACGGCATGACCGAAGTTTTCGTGAGGCAGATCCATCATAAACTTTGAGGAAAAGCCTTCGGAAAGGGCGGGATCTGCGCTGACCACATCGTAGACGCGGCGAATCGAATCGCAGCAGTTTGTGAGAACAAGATCGGTTCCCGCCGTGCTGCCGGCCGAACATTCCTCCAGCAGAAGCTTGGCGTGGGTACAGATCGAAGTATGAAGCATGGCGTCCGCGTGACGGAAGTCCGCGGTCTCGCGGTTTGGCTCATCGAGGGAGGCGCCGAGGGCGGCCATCAGCTCGAGAGGGGTGTATTTGCAGAAATATGTAATCATGAAGATCAAAACTCCCTTATGGCATAAATCAGTGAAGTGCAGCAGCTTCCAGCTGTTCTACGAAGGCATTGGCGCGTGTGACGAGCTGTCCGCTTCCGCTGTTTGTGCGGTCACAGGCATCGCCGTCGAGAACAAGTGTCGGGAAACCCTCTGCCTCAAAGGCGCGCTTCGCGGTGTATGCCAGACCCTGTGTCTGTTTGCAGCCCCACTGGCAGAAGATCAGAATGCCGTCAACTTTCATCTTTCTGGCAAGCTGCAGAGTTGCCTCAATGCGGCGTGAGCCGGGGCCGTTGAAGCTGTCATAGACGAGCCGGCGCGCCATGCTCTCGTACGGCTTATCGGGATCCATGCGGGTCAGTGAACTGTAGGCAAGATCGCAGCCGACAATTTCGACACGGTGATTGTCTTCACCCTGAAAGATTTCTTTGACAGAGGTCTGCCAGTTCGGCAGAACGTGCATCCATAAAATATGACGTTCCGGGCCGCGGGCAGGTGCCTTTGCGACATCTTCGAGCAGCAGGCGGGAGTAGTTCAGACCTTCCTCAGTTCCGAGATAGAGATGATTGCAGACGGCGTTCAGCAGCTCCGGTGTCAGAGCTTCCGGAAGATGCACGGAAGGACGGCGCTGCAGGTATTTTCTGTAGTTCCGCAGCTGAGCGTCGCTTCGGGCAACACACTGGCGAAGCCGGTCCGGATCAAGCTTCTTTCCGGCACACTCTTCCGCAACATGGGCCAGACCGCGAAGCTCGGCAGCAACATAGTCCACTGCATCCTCATCGACGTGCAGCGGCACATCGATCAGAACGTGCGGCACCTTCCAGAGCTCTGCCAGACGGCGGAATGAGAGCTGATTGGCATCACAGGCAAGGGCTGTATTGGCAATCATGGCGGGTGCCTTCATGACACCGGCCTCTGCCATGCCTGTCAGTACCTTGTGGTAAGAGCAGTAGGTTTCGGGCGCACCCTGTTCCTCTGCTTTTTCGATAAAGACACGCTCACAAGCAGTATTTACAACATAGGCCGCCAGCGCTTCCGGTGCAGTGATGGGCATATCCAGTGCGCTGAAGATTTCGCTGGGCATAAAGATATTCACGACTGCGGAATGAGAAGGATCGCGCAGCATGCCGGCAAGAAGATCAGCCGTATAGGCCTGCAGGTAGCTTCTGGATGCAGTCAGTTTTTTGGGCGGAAAATGCTTTGCTCCGGTGCCGAGCGCGCGGTATGTAAGGGAAAGCATCTGCGCTGCGCGGTCCGGATTCTTATCAGTCTGTGCGGAAATGGCCGCACCGAGTTTTTCAATTCGTTCGTTCATAAATACTCCGATATATCATCTGCGGAAGTTCCGCAGAATATAGATTCTCACCATATCTCACGAATGAGTATAGATATCGCTATTGTATCATTGAATTGCCTGAAGGTTCAGTAGAATTTGCTGATTCAGGGGGATGGAAGTGTAGAAAAGTGCTGAAAATCAAGGGTTTGTATGAAAATGCAGCCGGGAGTTCTCGCATCTTTCCGATATTGTCAGCGGCAGGCGGCGTGCGTATAGTAAGAGCACACCTGTTTCATGATCCTGTCATCAGTAATTCCGAAAAACATATCTATCACACGTCGACAACCCATCAATTATGCATGACTGAAGTTACGAGTTTCCGGCAGCTGTATTTATGAAATGAAAACCACAGTTTACTCAGGAGGGGAAAATGTCCGCTGTCTGCTTTTTTGCGCTCTTTTTTGCTTCGGCAGCCATGATCTGCGATCTGCAGACAGGCAGAATTCCGAACAGCCTGATTCTCACCGGCTGGGGAATCGGAGGAGTTTTCGGTCTTGTAAGAACACTGAACGCATCCGGAAGTCTGCCGATGATGTTTGCAGGAGCCCTTCTGCCTTTGCTGATTACCGCACCTCTTTTCCTGATGCGGATGACAGGCGCAGGTGACAGCAAGCTGTTTTCCGTAATCGGCATATTCTGCGGACCGGAGGTTCTGAAGATTATGCTGGCCTCCGTTGTCTGCGGAGGGCTTCTGTCTCTGCTTCTGATGCTTAGTGTGACGGGAGTCAGGGAACGCCTGCTGTATTTCGCACACTATGTCCAGACAGGAGGCAGAGAGAGGCGGACGGAAAGCGGAGCAGGGCAGCCGGGAATCAGAGCATACCGGACAGGAGGTGCGGAACGCCCTGAGAATATGCACTTCAGCGTAGCAGTGTTTATGGCGGCAGCTCTTTACGCGGGCGGCGTGATCTGAAAAGGAGGAAGGCTATGAAGAGACCGGTTCTGGCAGTTTTGGATTCAGAGGCAGGATATGCAGTCAGCTTTATGGAATATATCAACAGACAGAACAAGGCGCCGTTTGAGGTGCGTGCTTTCACGGATCCCGAACAGCTGCGGATTTTTCTGCTGCAGCACAGGGCGGCGATCGTACTGGTTTCGGAAAAGGACTGTAAAGAAGAGATCCGCGAATGGACAGGAGGCAGTGTAATGGTATTGACGGAGCAGAGAAGAGGAAGAAAACCGAACAGCGTGTTTAAATACCAGGCAGCATCCGAGGTCATGCGGGACGTGATGCGGCTTTATGGGGCAGAAGAGGAAAGCAGAAGTGATGCCAGCTATGTCCGAGAGGAACCGGGAAGCGGTTTTCTGAAGCGAAGAGTGCGGATTATCGGGGTGTTTTCGCCGATCGGACGCTGTATGAAGACTGCATTTGCCATGGCACTGGGACAATGTCTGGCGGCAAAGAAGCCGACCGTTCTGCTGAACATGGAGAGCTGTCCGGCTTATGAAGAAATCATGCACACAGAGTATGAGACAGATCTGGGAGAGGCAATCTACCATATCCGGAACGAGGAACGGCACCCTGCTTCCAGGATTCTTCCTCTGATGCAGTCGATCGGAGACATGGATTATCTGCCGCCGTTTCGGAGTATGCGCGAACTGTGTGCTGTCAGCGAAGAGGAATGGGAGCAGCTGATCGGTGTGCTGGAACATGCCTCCACCTACGAGAGCATAGTTCTGGATTTGGGTGAGATCCCGCTGATGATGCCGGGGCTGCTGCAGCTCTGTGATGTGATCTATATGCCTGTCAGGCAGGACTATACGGCAAAAGCAAAAATCCGCAGTTTTCTGGAGCGTCCTCTGCAGGAGGACGGAAAAGACAGTGCTGTGCAGATCGGAGATGTGATCGAAGAGAGGCTTCGCCGGTTGACACTCAGTGATGATGTACTTCCTTTAAGCGGTGACCGCTGGTTTGAATCACTTCCGTACAGCCGGCTGGGACGGTATGCGGAAGAATGCATCATGCGGGATCAGCTGTAAGAACCGGAGCAGATTTGCGGCATTAAAAGAGGATTAGAACGGCAGCTTTAAAAGACAGGATCAATAAGCGGTTTTGAAGGAAACAGGAAGGGAGCAGATGTCAAAAAGCAGAGAAGAATACGGATATGAACAGCTGTTTTCGGAACTGCGTGAACAGCTGCTGCGGATTCTTGCAGACAGACCGGAGGCGGCAGACCCGGAGATCCGCGAGCTGATTGATGCACTGGTTCTTTCGCGTACAAGAAAAAGTGCGGTGTCGATTGCCGACCGCATACAGATCAGCCGCAAGCTTTTCGCATCCGTTCGCCGCCTCGACATTCTGCAGGAGCTGATCGACGATAAAACCGTGACAGAGATTATGGTTAACGGGCCCGATTGCATTTACATCGAAAAAGACGGAAAAATCACCCGCTGGGACAGAAGATTTGAGTCTGCCGAAAAGCTGGATGATGTCATTCAGAGGATAGTCGGGAAATGCAACCGCGTCGTGAACGAGCAGAATCCGATTGTAGATGCCAGACTGGAGGACGGAAGCCGTGTCAATGCAGTCATTGCACCGGTAGCACTGGACGGATCGATTCTGACAATCCGCCAGTTTCCGGAGCATGCCATTACGATGGAACAGCTGATTGCGAGAGGCAGCATTACAGAGGAGGCAGCCGGTTTTCTGCAAAGGCTTGTGCGAGCAGGGTATTCGATGCTGATCGGAGGCGGAACATCTGCCGGAAAAACGACATTTCTCAATGCACTGTCTGCCTATATTCCCGGGGAAGAACGAATCATTACGATCGAGGACAACGCAGAACTGCAGATTCGCGGAATTGAAAATCTGGTGAGACTGGAAGCAAAGAATGCCAACATGGACGGAAACAGGGAAATCAGCATTCGGGATCTGATCAAGTCGGCTCTTCGAATGAGACCTGACCGGGTGGTAGTAGGCGAAGTGCGTGCAGGGGAAGCGGTTGATATGCTGCAGGCGATGAATACGGGGCACGACGGGAGTATGTCAACGCTGCATGCCAATTCCGCGGAAGATATGATAGCAAGACTGGAGACAATGGTGCTGATGGCTTTCCCCCTGCCTCTTCCGGCAATACGAAGACAGATCGCATCAGGTGTGGATCTGATGATTCATCTCGGGAGACTGAAGAACGGAAAGAGAAGAGTGCTGGAGATCTGCGAAGTGGACGGTATGCAGGACGGAGAGGTTGTTCTGCGCGATCTCTTTAAGTGGAACGATGCAGAAGGAGTCTTGCAGCAGGTGGGAGAGTTAAAGCATGTGCAGAAGCTGGAGAGAAGCGGGGGATGAGAAAAACGGTGAGAAAGAATGTAAGAGAGCAGTATGAAAAAGAAAAAAGAGATGTTTCCGGGATGAGAAGAAACGGGAAGAAGATGTGTCAGAGACAGGACAACGCAGAAGGCGGTAAAACAGAAGGAGGCAAACCAGATTATCACAGCTGGCAGTTTTCGCTCGCAGAAAAGGCAGCGGCACTTGTCTCGTTTCTTGCCTTTGATCTGGCAATTGCCTGGCTCTTTTACAATCATCCGGCAGCAGCTGCTGCCGGACTTCCGCTTTTTATACCGTGGATTCGTTATCTGAAAAGAAAAAAAGCAGCGGACAGAAGAAGAATGCTCTGCTTTGACTTTCGAGATGCGCTCAATTCACTTACGGTCTCACTGCGAGCAGGACGTTCTGTAGAATATGCCTTCATTGAGGCCGCAGAAGATCTGAAGCTTATAAAAGGAGAACAGACACCGATGGTAAGGGAACTTGCCTGGATCGCGAAGCAGCTGCGGCTGTCTGTTCCGATTGAAGAGCTCCTTCTGGATCTTGCAGGAAGATCGGGAGAAGAGGAAATTGAGAACTTTGCAGCTGTATTTGCAGCGGCAAAAAGAGCGGGAGGAGATCTGCCCGGAATGATCCGGAGAGCTGCAGAAACTATTGAAGGACGGATTGATGTAGAACGTGAGATCGAGATGCTCTTAAGTGCCAAAAGAATGGAACAGGCCATTATGAGTGTGATGCCGGCAGGTATCATTCTTTATATGAGGGTGGCATCGCCGGGATTTCTGGATGTGCTTTACGGATCGGCAGCAGGAACACTGATCATGAGCGTATGTCTGGCAGTTTATGCCGGGGCAGTCCGGTGGGGGATGAAAATTGTGAAGATCGAGGTGTGAAGGCAGAGACGGTGCGGCTTGTTGCAGGAAGAACAAATTGCTATACTGGAGGTAATCAATGAAAGCAAACAGAATGTACAAAGACCGGCTTTTCAAGTTTGTCATAGAGAATATACCGGGCTTGGCGCTGGAACTCTATAACGCACTTAACGGAACGACATATACTGAAGAAGATGGTTTTGAATTTAATACGCTGGAAGATGTCATCTATCTTGGTATGAAGAATGATGTGTCTTTTCTGGTTGGATGCCATCTGGTTCTGTATGAACAGCAGAGTACGGTCAATCCGAATATGCCGCTTCGTTCTTTTTTTTACACAGCAGAACTGCTTAAACAGAGTCTTGAAGCAACAGGGACATGGAACCGGATTTATGGATCGCAGCTGTTAAAAATTCCTGCACCAAAATGCTATGTTTTTTACTGTGGAAGCAGCTATAGAGAAGACACTATAGAACTGAAGCTTTCGGATGCATTCTGTGTGCCGTCTTTCGGATATGAATGGACGGCAACCGTGATCAATATAGGAAAAGGACATAGTAAAAAGCTTCTGGCTATGTGCCGGGAGTTAAGTGATTATGCTGATTTTATTAATATGGTAACAGATGGTATAGCGCAGAGTCTTTCACTGCAGGATTCAGTAGATTCAGCAGTCGAGTTCTTTTCGAAGCAGGAGGGAGCATTTGGAATGTTAGTCAAAAAGAACAGAAGACGGGTAACAAACTTCATATTAACCGAATATGATGAAGAAGGTGTCCGTAAAGTGTTCCGGGAAGAGGGACTCGCAGAAGGTCGTAAGCAGGGAC
>JAUNAG010000081.1 GCA_030527685.1 Lachnospiraceae bacterium
TCATGATCATGTTCATGCTCGTGATGATGCGCATGTTCATGCGCATGTGCTGCACCTTCTTCTTCGCCGTTGATGAGAACCCGCATGCTCAGTCCGGTGATGCCGCACTTTACGGCCTCCTCTGCCCGGAACTCCGTTCCCGGCACGCCCATCGCATTGAGCTCTTTCAGAGCTTCCGCCCTTTCCTCCGACTTCATCGTATGAAGAAGTGCAGCTGTCAGCATATCTCCTGCCGCACCCATTGATCCGTCAATATATAAGATACTCATCAGATCTGTTACTCCTTCTTTCGCCGCCTGCATCCGCTGCCGCAGCTTTTTCATTTATCGGGGAGGAGTCCTTCCGGGCGCGTCAGTCCTTTTTTGCTTATTTCAGGCGAGTGCCTGTGTCTTGACCTGCGCCATGGCTTTTCTGACAGCCGGGATCAGCAGCAGTACGATGGTAATCGCCGCCTCTGCTCCGAGGTAACCGCCGTTATAAGCCAGTGAGTAACCGAGGGCTCCCATATTTTCAGGCGCATACATACCGAAGAAGATGACACCTGATAAAGTTGCAAAGAAATATCGTCCCAGAACACCCGCTATATAACCGGTCAGCAGTCCGTTCTTTTTGTGGCTGAAGAATCCGGAAATACCCAGTGCACCATAGGCAAGCGGATAATCTACCAGCACCTGCGGAAGACTCACAATATACGGGTTCAGAATGAAATCCACACAGCCATATGCCAGTCCCGCCATAATGCCGACTGCCGGACCGTACCAGTAGCCGATCAGTACCAGAAACAGCATGGAGCACAGGGTCGCACTGCCGCCCATCGGCATATGAATCAGCTTGATATAGCTGGTGACAATGGCGAGTGCAACTGCCGCTGCGGAAAATGCAATCTGTTTCGCAGAGACACCCCTCTCCCGCTTTCCGCAGGCCGCAATCAGAGCAAAAAGGGAAAATACGATGACGGCTACAAGAACGTAGCCTGCACTGGTGAGAATGAGCTCACCTTCACTGTTGGATACAACAAATAGACTGGACATATTGATGTCTGCCTCCTTCCGCCGGTATTATCCGGATCAAGTAATACGGGTTGTGCTTTTCACACTCTCAGCCTCCTGCTCTCCGGCATTCAGCACCCCTGCAACATGTTTAACTATAGATTGCCTGTAGACTGAAGTCAAGACTGCAGACATTCGAATTGTAAGAAAATATTCCATCAACTCATACAATGATATTCGCATTCTCGCAGAGCATTTTCAGCTCACGGGAAATCCGGCTATCTTTCCTGCGACACACAAAAACTCCCGCACGCCGTCATCCGGCATGCGGGAGTCGCAATTGCTTATTGTTTATTTTTTCTTCTTTCCGAGAACAAGGAGAACAATAATCACTGCAAGTGCTGCAGCAGCAAGTCCTGCGTAAAGTGCAATCGGAGATCTGTCTCCTGTCTTTACATCATCGGCTCTTGTGCCGTAGGTATTGGTAATCGTTGTTCCGTCAATGCTCTTCCAGTAGCCCTTGACATCAGCCTCGTCTACCGTCCAGGAGATTTCCTTTCCGTTCTCATACTTCGGAAGATCACGGATGGTATAAGTCCAGGTATCTGTCTTGTCTGCAGGAGCGCCGCAGGCATAGGACTGATACTTATCTCCGTTCTTGTAAAGTCTGACTGTGATTTCGTTCGGACGCTCACCCTTCTCGTCACTGTTGTCTTTCCAGATCTTGACCAGCTTAATGGAGATCGTCTCGTCCGGATCAATCGCCTGTGTGAAGGACCAGGTACCTGTGAAGACATTGGAGCCCTCACTCTTTACTGTCAGCTTATCCTTGTCATAGCCGTCGAAATCCCAGGTTCCGTCATCCGTAGTCACACTTGTCTTAGACGGTGCCTTTGCTTCTGCTTCCGCGCCGGCCTCATATTCCTCGCTCTTCGGAAGAAGAGCTGTTACTGCTTCCGGCAGTGTGAGCGATGCATCCGCTGCGCGGAACTTATAGGAAACAGTATAATACTCCACATTTGCAGAGAAGCTCCATGTGCCGGTAAATACATTGGGCGCATCCACGTTGATTACCAGCTCGGTCGCATCATAGCCGTCGAAGACCCATAATCCGTCAGCTGTCTCTACAGTCAGAGCGGAAGGATCCTCTGCCTTCACTGTTGTGCCGTTCTCATATTCAGCATCGCTGAACGGAAGCAGCTCTGTCACCGCATCCGGAAGCTCGGAACCGTCTGCTGCGACGAAGACATAGTCAACACCTGCCGTCTTCTTTGCTGCCGTAAAGCTCCATCTGCCTGTAAAGGTGACTGTCACATCACCGACTGTCTTCTCATCTGCATCATAGCCGAGGAAGTTCCATACACCGTCGGAAGTGGAAACAGCTGTTTCCTTCGGCTGCTCCGGCTTCACAATTTCACCCGGGAGATAGACCGCATCTACTACCGGAACCAGAGCATAAACCTCTGCCGGAAGTGTCATGCCTTCTGTTGCGGATTCAAAATCATACAGGACACCGACATAGGCTTCTTCCGGGACAGAAGTCGGTTCTGCCGGTGTCGGCTCGCTGTCCGGAGCTGCCGGAACGCTGTCCGTTGCCGGTACTTCGGAATCAGTCGGCGTACTGTCTACAACATCTGAATCTGTGTTGGACTCAGTCACTTCGCTCTCGGTCGGTGTACTGTCTGCTGCCGGTGTTTCGGAATCGGCAGGTGTGCTGTCTGCTGCCGGTGCTTCGGAGTCTGCCGGCACACTGTCGACCACTTCAGGTTCAGAATCCGTTTTGGACTCAGTCACTTCGCTCTCGGTCGGTGTACTGTCTGCTGCCGGTGCCTCGGAGTCTGCCGGTGTACTTTCAACCACTTCAGCTTCCGATTCCGGCTCGGACTCAGTCACTTCGCTTTCGGCAGGTGTGCTGTCTGCTGCCGGTGCTTCGGAATCGGCCGGTGTACTTTCCATAGCAGCAAGATCCGTCTCCGACTCGGTGTACTCGTCAGATACCGTCACAACGAGATCACCATCGCCGTCGGTTCCTTCATCAATGACAGTTGATTCTGAGCTGTCAGCATCGCCGTCATCAACCTCTGTGTCCCCTTCTTCATCGACAGTTTCCGTCTCACCGAATAACTCATCGCTGATACCTAAGGACTCCAGAAAATCACTTTCTTCCGGATTTACAAAGCTGTGATTGATTGTGGTATTGCCGACACTCAGTGTCGTATTGTAGTCCGGTGTCTCAAATGAAATCTGTCCGGCAAAGTCAGAGAATGAACCGATCTCATCGGAATCTCCGCTGAACTGAACCGTCAGCACCTCTGTTTTTGCCTCTTCCTCTGCCTCACCGTCGCCGTTCGGATCGCCGGCGTCTTCATTGTAATGCTGAAGAAAAGCGGCTGCATTTGCATCATTCAGAACGAAACGCAGTGTAACTGTGTTGCCGTCTGCCTCTGCTTCTGCAGTCAGAGCCGAAAGCTCACCGCTGAGAGAAACATCATCCAGACTGACGTAATCCGGGAATACCATCTCCATACGAAGCAGGTTATACGGCTCTTCATCCGGATTGGCGATCGTCAGCTCCTCCGCATTGCCCTGCTCTACAATCGCCTGACGCAGGGCATAGAAGACTGCATCGGACTTAATGTTCAGTCCGATTGTCCGTGAAACCGTGCCGGCACCTTCCTGCTTCTGCCAGTAGCGTCCGCTTCCGTCCTCGAGCAGCCAGTCTGCGATCCAGCTCACCGGCACAGACTTGACGTCCATCTGGTTCTGTACCACCGATGTATCTTCTGCAGCCTGCTCTTCATCAGCAGCTTCTGTCACATCTGCATCGGTATTGTCCTCTTCTGTTCCATCATCCTCATAGGTTTCGTCTGCATCGTAATCCGCATCATCACCGTCTGCAAAATCCTCTGTCACAATATCGTCGGCATAGATCGGCGCAGATACAGTTCCGGTTGTCAGCATGGATGCCGTCACCAGCATCGTGATGAGCTTCGCCAATTGCTTTTTCATCTTGTTTCCTCCTTTACAGAATGAGTAAGCGGGATGCCGCGGCGGGACCGCGTGACCTGATAGTAAAATAACAGACGGCAGCTCCTTCGAGCTGCCCTCACTGTAAAATTCATCTCCCGTTTACCTGTCTTATTTTACCACACTTGCCGAATTAGGCAACTCCGGCCCCCTTTTACTGCCCCTCTCCTATCCCTTTCTTCTATTGAAAATGCAATCGAAATGCCGATTCTTCCGCTTTTTTTCAAGGTTTCACAAAGGCCGGAGGTAATTCGTGAAGATTTTGTGTCCTGCTTGCCTTTTCCGGGATGCTGTGATAGATAAAGGGTTGGGCTGTATCAGGCCCCATCTGATAAGGAGGAAATAATATTGGCAAAAAATAAACATTCTAAGAAAAGGAAAAAGCGCGGCGGACTGATTGCGCTCACCGTTGTGCTCGCTCTGCTGGCAGTCTTACTGGGAGGTGTCTTCTTCGTCTTCCAAAACTACTACGGCTTATCCAACTACGTCAGCGATTCCGCTGCGAGAGCAACCGCTGCCGCTGCAGAAGTCAGCTCTGATGTTCTGGCTGAAGCAGATGCAACCGGTCTGACCGAGTCAGAAGCGACAGGACTTCAGGGTCTTTTCCAGGATCTGAAGAACTTTACCGTCAATACAACAGGCGACAATTACAATCTGCTGCTGATCGGTATCGATCGAAGAGACAAGAGCTGGAACGGCAACTCCGATTCAATGATCCTTGTTTCCATCAACAAGTCATCAAAGACCATCCACATGATGTCCTTCATGCGTGACCTCTATGCGTATATCGAAGGTCACGGCGTCCGCAAGCTGAATGCAGCCTGTGCCTACGGCGGACCGACACTGCTGGTCGATACAATCGAGTCCAATTACAAGGTCGATATCGATAATTATGCCTGTGTGGATTTCATGGATCTGGCTAACATCATCGATATCCTCGGCGGTGTGGACCTGGAGGTCTCCGCTGAAGAAGCCTCTCTTGCCAACGGCTATATTGACGACATGGCTGCTTCAAACGGCATCGACTCCACCGGTCATCACTTCGGCTATGATACAGGCACCTATCACGCAGACGGTCTGATGGCAGTCGCCTATTCCAGAATCCGCTATGTCGGCAACTCCGACTATGAGAGAACGGAACGTCAGCGCAAGGTTCTGACCGGACTGATGTCTTCTGTAAAGAGTAAGAGCGTAACAGAATTGAATGATCTGATCCGTGACGTTCTTCCGTATGTCACTCACAATATCGACACCGGCACCATGCTTTCACTGACCACACAGGCACCGACCTATCTCACCTACAGTCTGGAACAGAGCCGCGTTCCGTTTGACGGCATGTACACCACACAGGGTGAAATTCTGGTTCCGACCGAACCGGATACCATCAATCAGATTCAGGAAATCTTAAACCGCTGACAGATAAGCGTCTTATAAATACGTTTCTGCGCATGAGCAGCAAAAAATGCCTCCCGGCCGTCAGGCCGGAAGGCATTTTTCTTTACCTGTTCACCAGATGCATTTGACTGCATCTGACTTTCATCAAAATACGAAAGCTGTTTTCGTTATTTACATTGCCTCATGGCAGGTTCTGGAGATAACGTCCATCTGCTGCTCTCTTGTCAGGTCAATGAACTTAACAGCATAACCGGAAACACGGATTGTGAAGTTCGCATATTCCGGCTTTTCCGGATGCTCCATAGCATCGATCAGCTTCTCTGTACCGAAGACATTGACGTTCAGGTGATGTGCACCCTGATCGAAATAGCCGTCCAGTACGTGTACAAGGTTCTCGACGCGCTCCTCGTCGGTATGGCCCAGAGCGTTCGGGTTCATTGTCTGTGTATTGGAGATACCATCCAGTGCATCCTCATACGGAAGCTTTGCAACAGAGTTCAGAGAAGCAAGAAGACCGTTCTTCTCTGCGCCGTAGGACGGGTTAGCTCCCGGAGAAAGCGGCTCGCCGGCCTTTCTGCCATCCGGAAGAGATCCTGTTGCCTTTCCGTAAACCACGTTGGAAGTGATTGTCAGGATAGATGTAGACGGCTCGGAATCTCTGTATGTGTGGATGTGCTTAAGCTTTGCCATAAAGGTATCAAGCAGCCATACAGCGATCTCATCAGCACGATCATCATCATTGCCGTAACGCGGGAAGTCACCTTCGATCTCGAAGTCAACTGCAATACCGTTCTCGTTGCGGATCGGCTTAACCTTTGCGTACTTGATAGCACTCAGAGAGTCAACAACGTGAGAGAAGCCTGCGATACCTGTTGCAAAGCTGCGCTTTACGTGAGTATCGATCAGAGCCATCTCTGCTGCTTCATAGAAGTACTTATCATGCATATAATGGATCATGTTCAGAGTACCGACGTACAGATGAGCAAGCCAGTCCATCATGACATCGTACTTTGCCATAACATCATCGTAGTCCAGATATTCAGATGTAACCGGAACAAACTTCGGTGCAACCTGATCACCAGTCTTCTCATCTACGCCGCCGTTGATTGCATAGAGCAGGCACTTTGCAAGGTTTGCACGAGCTCCGAAGAACTGAAGCTCCTTGCCTGTCTCTGTTGCAGAAACGCAGCAGCAGATGGAGTAGTCATCGCCCCAGACCGGACGCATAACATCGTCGTTCTCGTACTGGATGGAGCTTGTGGATACAGAGATCCAGGATGCATACTTCTTGAAGTTCTCCGGAAGTCTGGAGGAGTACAGAACTGTCAGGTTCGGCTCCGGAGACGGTCCCATTGTCTCCAGTGTATGCAGGAAACGATAATCGCTCTTTGTAACCTGATGACGTCCGTCGATGCCGATACCGCCCATCTCAAGTGTTGCCCAGACCGGATCGCCTGAGAACAGCTGGTTATAGGATTCGATACGTGCGAACTTAACCATACGGAACTTCATGACCAGGTGGTCGATCAGCTCCTGAGCTTCCTGCTCAGTCAGAATGCCTGCCTTCAGGTCACGCTCGAAATAGATATCAAGGAAGGTAGAGATACGGCCTACGCTCATTGCTGCGCCGTTCTGTGTCTTGATAGCTGCAAGGTATCCGAAATACAGCCACTGTACAGCTTCACGTGCATCCTTTGCCGGTGCAGAGATATCGAAGCCGTAAGCTGCAGCCATCTCCTTCATCTCATTCAGAGCACGGATCTGATCTGCGATTTCCTCACGGAGCTGGAAGTCATATCTTCTCATACCGTGACGCTCAGTTGCAGCGAAATCGCTCTTCTTCTTCTCGATCAGGAAATCAATACCGTAAAGTGCAACACGGCGGTAGTCACCTACGATACGGCCGCGGCCATAAGTATCCGGAAGACCTGTCAGAATCTTGTTGTGACGAGCCTTCTTCATCTCCGGAGTGTAGATATCGAAAACACCCTGGTTATGAGTCTTGTGATATTTTGTGAAAATCTCATGCAGCTGCGGGTTCGGTGTATAACCGTATGCCTGTACTGCTTTTTCTGCCATGCCGATACCACCGTAGGGCATGAAGGCTCTCTTCAGCGGCTTGTCTGTCTGAAGACCGACAACCTTCTCCTGATCCTTCAGCTCATCCTTGATATAGCCCGGGCCGTATGCAGTAATACCGGAAACGACATCTGTCTCCATTTCAAGCACACCACCGTTTGCACGCTCTGCCTTCTGCAGTTTCTGAAGTTCATCCCAAAGCAGATTTGTGCTCGGAGCAGCATCTGCGAGGAAGCTTTCATCGCCGTCATACGGTGTGTAGTTCTTCTGAATGAAATCTCTTACATCCACCTTTGTTTTCCAGCGTCTGCCGGCAAAACCATTCCACTGTTCGTAACGATCCATTTATGCTTTTCCCCTTTGAAAAATTTTTTTGACAGCAACGGCTTTATATTAAGTCAATCTAACCATTAATACAAGTGTAAACGCAAAAAAAGAATGTTTCCACACCATTTACGGTGCGGAAACATCCCGCAGATACTGCAATCTGTCGGCCGCTTCCTGATCGCCCTCGCGGGCACACTGTTTCAGGATCTGTACCGCTTTTTTCCTGTCACGCCGGATTCCGTCTCCGTAGTAGAGACAGAGTGCATACTGGTAAGCCGCTCCGCTGACCCCTGCTTCCATGCTGCGCTGCAGATACTGCACAGCCTCTTCCGGCTTCTGCATCTCAAAACACATGGCGGCCAGCTGATAAGCTGCCTCTGCATTTCCCTGCCCGGCAGCCTTCTCAAAATATCCGAACGCTTTTTTTCTGTCGATCTCTGTTCCGATTCCAAGCCGGTAAAAGCGTCCCAGCTCGGCTGCGGCACCCTCTGCCTTCAGCTCATATGCCCACTGCAGACACTCCAGTGCCTTCGTCGGATCCTTCTCGTAAATCTTTCCTTTCTCAAAAAGCTCCGCAAATTTCATAATTGCGCGTGTGTCTTCGCGGTTGGCCAGCTCATTCAGAAGTCCCATCGCCTCTTCCGTATCCAGCCCTGCCTCAAGCTCGGCCGCTGCCAGCTTCCAGGCGGCATCGTCCTTCGCCTTTCCGCATTTTCCGGCCTCTTTCTGCAGGCGGCGCACCGTCAGCAGACGCTCTTCTTCTTCCGTTCTCTGCGGAGCTTCCTCTTCCAGAATTCTGGCGACCTCTGCTGCGGTCTGTGCCTCTCTGCCTGTTCGGGCAGCTTCCAGTGACCGCCGCTCTGCCGCACCTGTTCCGGCACGTTTTTTTCCTGTCCCGATGCCTTTTTCAAGCTCCAGCAATTGCCGGACCACCTGTTCCGATGCCTTTTCTGCTCTTCTGTATTCCTGTCTCAGAACCGGGAGCTCTGTCCCGCGGAACTCTGTCCGCTCACTCATTCCACCCGTAGCAGCATCACTCCCTTCTGTTATGAAGCCTTGCTTGCTGTTGAATCTGTCTGTTCCATCGATGTACTCACACCGTTCAGCAGCTCGATCATCTGATCGACCATCTCCTCATCCTTCAGCCGGAATTTGAAGACAACTCGTCTGGAGGCTTCCTGATCAACAGTTCCGTCAGCCTTCCGGATGAGGTCACTGTAGGAACGTCCGTTTGCTGTCACGATGTTGCGGAGAACCGAAACCGCATCAGAGGAAAGAACGCCGCTCTCCTCATCCAGGCAGAAGGCCGCCACCGCAAGAGCACGTTTCTGTGAGAGCTCCAGATTGTACAGATAGCCGCCCGTATCGTCGGTATGACCTTCGATGATAATCTCCGATACATAATCTCTGAACTGCTCGCTCAGCAGAATATTGAAATACTGCGGAAGGAATTCCTTTAAGAATGTACCGCCGTCTTCGCTGAGCTCCTCTCCGTTGAACGGGAAGAGTACGCTTGATTCAAACATAATCGAACCGGTCTTGGAATCAACCGATACGGTTGCCGTTCCGGAAAATGCCTCTCGCAGGGCTTCAATCAGGTCTTTTCTGACACCGACCAGCTCTGCCATCTGCTTCTGCTGTGTCTCAATCTGACTCTGTGCCGTCTCCAGCAGTGCCGTCTGGCTTTCCAGCTGGGCCTGCTGTGCCGCAACTGTTTCCTCCTGCGTTGTCAGGGCAGCCTGCGCCTCAGAAAGCGCTGTCTGCTGTTCCGCAAGTGTCGACTGTGCTGTCTCCAGCAGCGTCTGCTGCTCCGTCAGGGCAGCCTGTGCTTCGGAAAGAGCCGACTGCTGCTCGGCAAGTGTCGTCTGTGCTTCCTCCAGCTGTGTCTGCTGGTTTGTCACCGTCGACTCCTTTTCCTCCAGCGCAGATTCCGCATCCGCAAGCAGCTTCTTCTGCTCATCCAGTGTTGCCTGCTGCGCCGCAAGCCGTTCCTCCTGCTCTGTCAGAGTTGTATTCTGCTCCGACATCGTTGTCTGCTGTGCCTCCAGCTGCGCTCTCTGCGCCTGCAGCTCCCGCTCATCCTGCTCGAACTGCATCTTGGACTGCATCATAGTAAACGAGATGATGATTACGAACATCAGCAGAAGACCGGCCATCATATCGGAATAGGACAGCCAATAGGTTGGTTCCTCATCTTCCCGTCTTTTTCTGCGTCTTGCCATCTTCTCCTCCGATTACTTCTGCAGCTTTTCAAGGGCGGATGTACTTCTTCTTAAGACATCCACTGAATAGATCAGACCCTTCAGTTCTTTCTGCATCTCATCGATTGTTCCGTAGGTACTCTTTACCGAATCAGCAAGATTCTGCTCCAGACGTTCTGCAGATTTCTGCAGCTCTTCCGAAGACTTCTTCAGATCTCCGTTCAGGACATCGGCTACGCTGACCATATTGTCCATCTGAGTCCGGGCTGCCTGTGCTGCCGTATCTGCCGCATACTGTGCCGCACCTGTCATGGTTTCGCCTGACTGCTGTGCCAGCTGCGCAATTTCCTCCATATGCTTCTGCGTTGTCTCGCTAAGCTGCTGCTCCATTCTCCGGAGAATTGTCAGCTGCTCTGTCATCTTTTCTGCATAAGCTTCTGTGGATTCACTGAGCTTCTTCTCATAACCGACAAGCGTCTCAATGTAACCCTGCTGCTGCGTTGTAAGTCTGGCGCCTGTCTCCATCTGATCCTGAAGAACGCGGATACTGTCACGCAGGTCCTGCTGCATGGTCTCCATGCCTTCCATATAGGAAGCCATATGCTCGACAGCCTGCTGTGTAAAGGTCGTCATGGACGTAAGATCTGTCGTCAGTGTTCCGACTTCCTCCAGAATGCTCCGCATGTAGCTGCGGTTTTCTCTCTGCCATTCGACCATCTCGGTCATGGATCTTCCCAGATCAACAAAGGCACCCTGCAGAGACTGATTCATCTGCTCAACGAACTTGTCCACAACATTTTCAATGCCCTCAAGCTGCGCCTGCGTGGCCACTGCCGCGAAGTTCGTAATGGTCGTATTCATGCGGTTAAACTGCGGTGTCATAATGTCGCCGAGTGTTGCCGCCAGCTTGCTGCCCATTGCATCGGCCAGCTCGTTCATGCCCTCTGCCTGCTTCTTCTGGAAAGCAAGCATCTGGCTGAGATTCTCATTCTTTGAATCCGGAAGCACATAGTTGTCATAGGCATTCAAAAAACGGTTCAGCGCTTCCGTGGCCTGATCCAGTTTTCCTTTATATAAGAAACTGAAGGTCAGACCGAACACCATACCGTAGATAGATGTGTGGAAGGCAACCTTGATACCCTGAATCAACGGTCCGATACTGTCCGTGATCTCCTGCGCCGTTCCTGTATTGAAGGCCTGCAGACCGATGGAAAGACCGATGAACGTACCGAGAATACCGAGACCTGTCATTGTGCCGGAGACCAGATTCAGCACGTTGCGTCTGATCGTATCATCCAGAAGATCCTGGTTAATATAATCTTCGATGTCACTCTTGTAGACACCGTCGGAAAGGCTGCCGAGACGATCGACCTCCGAGAGGTATTCCTTATATCGTCTTGCCAGTGTTTTGTTCATAAACAGACTTTCCCTGGTTTTATAGGTGCTCCAGAGATACTGCTTTCTTGCCCTGAAATCATCCTTGATCTGTGCCGTCGCATTGTTCAGATCTCTGATCATGGAATCTGTCTTTGCAAAGCGGACAAAGGCAAACAGAAAGATCAGCAGGACAATAGCGAACATGACACCGCTGATAATCAGATTGGACATGTCGAGCTTTTCTGAAGTGAAATTCAGATACACGCAGACTGCCAACATCATAATATAGAAGAGTATCAACAGAAGTTTTGAACGAAATAACCCTTTCATGCGACTTCTCCTCCTGAAAAGTATAGTTATCTTATTATAACATAAC
>JAUNAG010000082.1 GCA_030527685.1 Lachnospiraceae bacterium
GCTCTTAATAATACACCTGTTATAGAGGATGACCCTTACTGCGTTTGCTTTCAACGGTCACTGGCTGAGAAAATATACGGCAGTCACTGGCCGGAAATTGAGGAGCAGCTGATCTTGCAGCAGGATCTCCGTCTGCTCAAAAAAATGCCTTTTCTTCTCCAGATGGATCGCTATACTGAGCTGGTTGGTGATATGGATCTGATATTTAAAGAATATAATTTCAAACCGATCATTGCCAGCAAATCAGAGAGCTGCTCTATCAACGAAATCTTCTGTCTTGATGGTATCGGCGTCTTGTTAGCCTCTGAAAGTCATATCAAATATCGATTTGATACCAGAGAAGACATCAGATATCGTGAACTGCTCTCGTATCCTATTAAGGTTACCAGTTTTCATCCGACTCTATGTATCAGCAGTCCGTTTGGAAAACGTCTTCATACTGCAGAAAAGCTGTTTATTAACGAAGCAACGCTCTTCTTTAAATCTTAATACAGGTTTTTCCCTGTGGTTATCTCTGATTTTCCAGTTTGATTCGATCAGTTTTATATTATATTATTTAGGTGAGTTAATTATGGACGCGACCGTTATCAAACTATAACGTGCAAACCAGAAATGGTTTGCACGTTTTTTATCTTCTGTAATTTAATTACCCATTTGACAAGGAGGGACATAATGGAAAATTCAAAAAATCGCATGGGATATCTCCCCATACCAAAATTGATTGTCAATGTATCAGTGCCTTTAATGGTTTCTATGCTTGTGCAGTCTTTGTACAATGTAGTGGATTCCATGTTCGTGTCGCGAATCTCCGAACACGCCGTCACAGCCGTATCTCTGGCGTACTCGGCCCAGATGCTGATGCTGGCAGTTGCCGTCGGCACCGGAGTCGGTGTTAATTCTCTGCTCTCCCGTTCTCTTGGAAAGCGAGACTTTGACAAAGTCAATTCTGTAGCTACAAACGGACTTTTTCTTGCTGTCTTCTGGACAGTGATCTGCATGATCATCGGTACCTTCGGCGCAGGCAACTTTATTAAATCCTTCACAGATGATCCTGAAATTTCTGCTTTGGGCACACACTATCTCTCCATCTGTATGATTGGCTGTATCGGCATCTTCGTTGCTACAACAGGTGAGCGTCTTCTTCAATCCACTGGAAATACAACGCTCAGTATGATCTCACAGCTCTGCGGCGCTGTTACCAATATCATACTGGATCCCATCTTCATCTTCGGCTTCAACATGGGGATCTCCGGTGCCGCCTATGCCACAATTATCGGTCAGATGGTCGCTGCTGCAGTCAGTATGACCTTCAATGCGATCAAAAATAAGGAGATCCATTTTTCAATTCGCGGTTTCAAACCTGATTATCAGACCATTGCCGGCATATACAAAGTGGGTATTCCAACTTTTGTCATGCAGACCATGGGCTCCCTGATGATGATTTTCATAAATAAAATATTATTCATGGAATCCTCAACTGCAGTAGCCTTCTACGGAATCTACTATAAGCTCTATACCTTCCTGTATATGCCTGTCAGCGGTCTTTCACAGGGATTAATTCCTATTGTCGGATTCAATTTCGGAGCCAAAAAGCCGGATCGTATTCGAGAGGCATTTAAACTGACACTAATTGTTTCAATGATAATCATGACAGTTGGTGCCATCGCTTATTTCATTCTGCCCTCTCAGCTTCTCGGCATGTATAATGCAAGTAGTGAAATGTTAACGTTTGGCGTTCCCGCTATGAGAATTATGGTTTGCACATATCCGATTGCCGCCATTACAATATGTATCGGATTTGCTGGCTCCGGTCTGGGCAACGGTGTGATTGCGATGATCGGAACTCTGCTTCGTCAGTTAGCACTCCTGATCCCTACCTGTTATCTGTTGTATCACTATCTGGGATTCGGTTACCTGTGGTATGCGGTATGGCTGTCCGAAATATGTGCGGCTGCATTTTCCATTATTTCAATTCACTTTGAGTTCAGAAAAAAGCTTTCAAAAATATGAAAAAAGGTAAATGCTGCACTGTATCAACCGATGGTGGTGATACACGTGCAGCATTTCTTACTGTATTTCTATTATTATATTACTGCCAGCCCTTCCATACATCCGGCTGGTATCCGATCGTGGACTGTCTTCCGTTTCTGACAACCGGTGTCCTGATCACCTGCTGGTTCTCCAGCAGCTTGGCAAGTTTCTGATCACCGGAGATATAAGAAACAAGAGCGAGTGCGTCTTTGTCTTTGCAGTCCGGGTTAAGCAGATTGTCGAGTCCTCCGTTTGCCTGTGCCACGGAGTTCAGTTCGCCTTTGCTCATTCCCTTTTCCTTCATGTCAATGAACTGATATTTGATGCCGCGCTCTTTAAAGAAGCGCTCTGCCTTCTTGGAGTCGTTACATTTTTTTGTACCGAAAATCTGGATATTCATCTGATCCCTCTATTCCTTCTGTTCTCTTTGAACTACTTTGTCAGCCGGTCTTATAAAAAACACTTGAGACTCATATCTTTGTAAGCAATTGTCTTTCTGGTAATCTCACGCCTGCGGCTTACTTCTTCTCCAGCGCGTTTGGAAACAGTTCTTTTTCTACCCATGTGTGGATTCTCTTAGGATCGATGCTGTTGTAAACATAAAGCTGGTACACGCGCAGACGATCTGTCTGATTGATCATCACGATCTTTGTCGGTCCGATCTTCTGATCAAAGTTACCGGCGAAGCTTATGACTCCTGTTTCCTGAGACAAAGCTTGTATGCCATCTGCTCTGTATTCTTCTGTGCGGTCGACTTCCCGTGCTCCGACAATGGGTGCTGTCCAGACCTTGTCTATGGGCGGCATTGAGCTTAGAACCTTCAGCATTGTATTGTAACCGTACCGTCCTGTCAGCACATAATCAATGCAGACCCACATAGCCTGCATGCTCTCATACACACCATACAGATAACGTCCGTCGAGTTTCTGCAAGACAGGCTCGGTCTGACTTTCAGTGATACGCATACGCTGACTGCCGTCTTCTGCATTGATGATCTGCAGAGATGCCATAGGGAAATGTACGTTCCACCAGGCAGCGAAGCTGTGTTCTTCCGGAAGTGTATATGAAGAATTCAGCTTCAAAATCGCTTTCAGAGGTCTCTGCTTACGCATTAGCAGAACAAGAGCCCCCAGAATGATCAGTGAATCCGTGTCCTTATTTTCCCGGATGTCGATCTCAAGTTTCTCCTTTGGCAAGTCTTTTGGCATTATTCCCGCTGTTTTCCAGAGTTCCATTTCTGTCACTTTTCTGTGCAGCATTCCGTTGGAGCGCAGCCGGTAAAGCTGCTCATAACTGAATAAACCATCCATACTGACTACAGCTTTGATCTCATCTCCAATCTCCGGACATTCCTGAAACATCTCTGTGACGACATCCAGAAACTCATCAATGATTTTTTTATTGATCCGGACATAGATTTCTCCCGTGCTGCTTTGCAGCTTGCATTTACGACCTTCATCATAAGTTCCCAGATGCACCGGGGCATCCGGCAGACGCAGCTCGGTAAGGTCTCCCAGGTAAGCCTCGCAGCTCTTAAAAGCCTTGCCGGCACGCAGAATGTGAACCTTGCGGCAGGTATTGAAGCCGATTGCATTTACCGAATTCGCAAGATTAATCTCTTCCAGATTCTTCAGTGAATTCAGCAGGCCGTCTCCGATCGCAGTCACACCCTGGCTGACGATCAGGCGGCGTGCTCCCTGTGAAACCTTTTCAGACCACGGCGCACGATCCGCTGTCCCGGACTGCTGTCCTTCCTTCATCGACGCAGTCTCCCCGTCTCCCACAAATGTCAGCAGACCGCTCTCAAAGTAATAATACTGCACACCTTTTCCGGCCAGCCCCTTCTCAATCGCTTTTCGCAGATCCGGTACCTGCAGCCATTCTGTATCGGACTTCGGCTGCGGAATATGGGGAAGATAGGCAGGAGCATCGGGCTGCTCCTGTGATTCCGGCTGCGCGTCGTGGTCGGTCCGCGTTTCGTGACCGGGCTTTGTATCATGATTGGATTTTGTTTCGTGACCAGGCTGTACCGGAGCGCTCGTATCGGACTTCGGCTGCGGAACATGGGGGAGAGAATCCGGCTTCACCGGAGCGCTCGTATCTTTCTTCAGCTTTGCAGCTATCCACTTCACGCAGAATATTACACCCAGAATCATACAGATAATAGCTGCAAGAAGATCTGCGACCGCCAGAATGCTGCGCGCTGGCTCATCGATGTTTTTCGTGATGATTCCCATCATCATAAATATGCCATCCGAAGCCAGCAGGCAGATGATTGCTCTCAGTCCATATCGTTTTTTCCCGTTTTTTGGCATTGCTGTTTTCATAATTGAACTCCTGCCTCTATTTCTTCCGGTTCTATGCAGCGAAATCCGTGTTCTGTCAACAGCTGTGCGGTCACCCCGGGACCGTCTGTCAGCACGCCGCTGAAGGTGCCGTTATAATGCTGATGCACACCGCAGCTGGGACTTCTGCTCTTCAGAATGCAGAGATCGGGGCGTTCACGCATGGCGATCTCAAGAGCTTTCTTGGCCCCGAGGCGGAATTCGGCATCGACATTTTTCCCGTCTCTTGAATATACGATTCCGTCACTGCCGATCTCAGCGGGAACGCGGGGAGTGCTTAAGCCCCCGAGTACTTCCGGGCAGACGGTGATGATCTCGTGCTCTTTCGCTAAGGCGGCAACTGCCCCGGTGAAGTTATTGCCGCCGTTGTATTTGCAGTTTTCGCCCATCAGGCAGCTGCTGACCAGAATTTTCACTGAATATACCTGTCTTTCCGATTACTTTGCATTAATCAGGGTATTGGCTTTGTTTCGGAGCAACCCGAGCGCTTTCCATATCATGTTGACGCAGTGTGACGCGAGATAAGAGCCGACAATAAGTGTCAGGAGAGAGATAATGGCATTTCCCGTGATCGTGACAACCTTTGCCGGAAGATAAAAGTAGTAGCATAGGAAGGAATGAATCAGCCACATGTTGGTGCTGTGCTTTCCAAGCTCCCGGAAAAGCTTCCGGAGAGATGTGCATCTTTCAAACAGATCCAGGCAGGCAATGGCAAAGAGCGGCACATAGAGTATATCAAGCTCGGCAGGGACAAAAGACTGCCGCAGATAGACCAGCATGGCAATGAGAAGCAGATCCTGAAAAATTCCCAGAAGGCTGTGCTGCTGCAACCGGTCGTATAATCTGACAATTGCATTTTCCGAAGCAAAGACTCCGCCAAGCCAGAAGCAGGAAATGTACGGTGCGCTCTGACAGAAAAAGGTGTCATAGAGGAAGCTGTTGTTCAGCGTGCCGAGCACTTCGAGCCTGCCGACTGCCGGTGCGACATAGAACACCAGGATGCTGCCGATCACCACCAGGAAAAGCTTCAGTTCCAGAGAACAGCGGTCAATGATTTTCGCGATAAGCGGGAAGGTAATGACGGCTGTGACGTAACTGGTGAAGAACCACCATTCTCCGTTAAGCGTGATGTTGTAGCCTGAGAGATTGCCGAAAAACTGGTGCAGGCTGAAGTCCGCAAATCTGTTCCAGATCATCTCATCGCTGCTGTAAGCCGGCTGTCTGCCGAAGAACAGAAAGGCGACCGGCGTGAAAATCAGGAGTACTTTCCAGTATGAGATATAAAGCTTTTTCAGCGTTCTGATCAGGTCAAAGCGCCGGTTTTTATAGCTGATATAGAGGCCGTATCCTCCGAGAAAGAAAAAGAGCGAGACGCAGATCTTTCCGAAACCTCCGATGTACTGGACGGAACCGACACCAAAAATCGTAAAATGCGACTGAAGGGCCCCGCCGACAATTTTATGCGGGAAAAACCAGAGATGATGCATGAGCATCAGGACAATGGCAATGCCTTTCAGCTCACGTGTATGATCGACTGTAAATGAATTCATGATTAATAATCGCCTTTATGTTGTATTGATAAATATCTGCTGCACTGCCTTATCGCAGTTTTCAGTCCGGAACACTGTAAACCATTCCGGTTTTGTCCAGCGGATAGCTTACGTATGTGAAATAACAGACTCCGGCTGCTGTGACTGCCAGCAGGATGCAGAGCAGTATGATGAGAAATTTAATCTTCTTATTCATACAGAAATACCCCTCCCGGGCCTTATGCACAAACTCTTACACCAGATTCCGATATCCGCCGGACGCCAGGATCCTGTCGCGGATGCTTTCCGCCTGTGTGAAACCGTTTTCTCTGAGAACTGCTGCCGACTCGTCAAGTGCATGTTCAAACTGCTTTGCCATGCGGTCAAAATGCTTCATCGCAATATTCCTGCCGAGACGTACCTCTTCCGCGGCTTCCTCGAAATGGCTTCTCTTAATCTTTGAGAGGTCATATACGCCGCCGACTGCCATGGCCATATCGCGGTTGGTGCCTTCGTAGACGGCTGTGCTCACGAGATCGTAGGCCGGTGCGAGGCGCATCCTCTCAAGATTCGGGCTGTAGAGAATCGAATAATTCTTTACGTGGGCATCGGTATTGCCGGTGAGGAAATTGAAGATGATGCGGTCCCAGAGCTGCAGCTGATCTTCCATCGGGTTGGAGGAATACTGACGGATCACACGGAACAGCTGCTGCAGATAATGATTTCCGGGCTTTTCGTATTTGTCGAGTGAGCGAATGCCGAGGATCTGCGCGAAGTCCTCCTGATGCAGCCGCTCCGGCATGGCAAGGCCGCGGATATCTGCCGCCTTCTTCGGAAGCAGACGATCATAGCGCTCCGTTGCGAGCAGAATCTCGTGATCTGCTCCGCTGCCTGTATTGATGATGAAGCTCTTCGGAATCTTGATGCCGAGTCTTCCTGCCGCAGTCTGTGTGAGCTGCTCATTCGTCACGATCTCCTGCAGGCGGACGTGACTCTGCTTCACGATATGGGTGCTCGGCGCACTTCCCTTCGGCAGATACCACCGTTCCTCATCCGGCGCATAGTAGAGACCGACCTTGCCGGACGCACCGGTCAGTGACAGATGTGCCTTCACTACCAGTTCTGCAGAGGTTTCTGCGCCCTCGCTTGCCAGCTTTCGCACCTGATCCATGGAGAGCGGCTCATAATCTGATTCCGTCTCCTCCTTCTCATGCTCTGCAATCCGGAGTGCACCGAGGCATTCCTTGCCGAGACCGCTGAGAATCGAGATGTAATCCTGCGTGTCGACATGCATCCACTTTGCGACGGATTTTCTCGTAAAGCCCTCCGGGAGCAGTCCCTCAAAATACGTTCTGGTCGCCTCCGGAGAGAAAGCCTCCTCCTGCAGCGGCAGTGACAGTGAAATCGGTCTGTGTACCTCCTCCAGATACTTCGGACTATAGGAAAATGCAATCTGCTCCGGTGCGTCGCCGCTCAAAGTTCCCACGATCTGCTCGCTGCCTTCCAGATTGATTTTTACATAAAATGTCATCTCATTCCTCCCCGTCTCTCTCTGTCAGGGTCAGATCCAGGCCGAGCATATTCGCCAGATAGATTGCCTTTCCCAGTTCGACTGTTTCCTTGCCTCTCTCCAGATCGGAAAGAAAGCTCGTGCTGAAGCCGGTAAATTCGGCCACATAGGCCTGTGTATAGCCAAGCGCCTTTCTTTTCGCGCGGATCATTTTTCCAAAATCCTTTGTGTCAAAGATGTTCATAAACATGGCTGCCCGAAACTCGTCATTTCAATCATAAGAGGAAAGCAGCCATCCTCCTTTCAATTATGCAGGTTACCTTCAGTCCTGCGAACTGAAGCTGTATTTCTTTATATTATTATAGCCGAACGGCTATATATTGCAATTGTATTGCAAAATTTAGCCGTTCGGCTTAATATGTGTTCGTTTTGTGATTTTATAGCCGTACGGCTATGAGATTTCTTCCATTACATATTAAGATTTTATTACAATGAGGGAAATACATGTCTTCTGATATAGTCTGCCACACCCTCATGCTCATTATCGAGGGCAACATGCGGAAAACGCTCCTTCAGATGTGCCTCTGCATTGCCCATCAGTACCGGATGTCCGGCGACTTCCAGCATGCCGATATCATTGGCATTATCTCCAAAAGCCATCGTCTCCTCTCTTGCGATCTGCAGATGCTCTGCCAGTGCGGTCAGTGCCGCTCCCTTGTCACTCTCCGTCGATCCGATTTCAATGAATCCGGAACTGTAGCTGATGATCTTGATACCGGAAAGCGGCTTTACACCGTTCAGAGCAGCTTCGTGAACCTCCCGTGATCCGGTTGAGATGGCGATGTTCTCAATTCCGTGTTCCTGTGCCAGGGGCTCCCGGAGCAGATCTCTGACATCGTTCACAATCGTGCGGCTGATCCCGTAATAGGACATCATCGGCGTTCCGTCGAAGCGCTCCCGGATGAGTGCGGCGGCCTGTTCGTTGTGATAACCTCTGCCTCCTGTGAAAATCTCCAGAATCTCCGGAACATCATCTATTTTTTCGAGAACGATCTCCACAATCTCTGCCGCTCTCTCCACAGGTAAGGATGCATTGCGCAGCACCTCACCTGTCCGCAGATCTGTCGTTACGGCTCCGTTGGAGCTGATGCAGTAATGCAGATTCTTTAAGCCAAGCACTTCTTCCGGAATCCCGTGTCTCGGTCTTCCGGTGATCGGTACAATTTCAATTCCACGACAAAGAGCTTCCTCCAGCACCGCTCTGGTGCCGGCCGGAAGCTCCTTGCGATCTGTCAGAAGCGTCCCGTCAAGATCGACGCCGATTAATTTAACAGACATGTATTCCCCTTACTGATTTCACAAATCTACTGGTACAGCTGCTTACTTTCCCTCAAAGGGATTCTGCATTTCAAACGGATTCTCTTTCGGAGCTGCTGCTTTTCTCGTTTCTTCTGACGCAGCAAAAAGATCGGTCTCTTCCGGCACGTCCTCTCCGAGTCGTTCCGGCTCTGTGCAGGCATCTGCGATTGCTGCTTCCGCAGCCTCCGCGTCGGCAATTGCATTTTTATAAACACGATAAGAAAGAACGATGTAGAAGACTCCGAAACCGATGAAGAGCGCGCCGAACAGGACTGCCACCCAGACCGGCATGCCGATCTCTTCACTCTTCAATATAGAACTGATCAGATTATAGCCCAGATACATCAGATAAAGTGCCACCAGCACGGAGATGCCGAACTTTCCTCTCGGATTCATCGGAGCCCTGCTGTTTTCCTCTGTATCGGGCTGTTTTCCCAAAAATGCCATCCGTTATTTTTCCCCTTTTTGCTTATTTTGCGTTGTGCCGGCTTTCTGCTGGCCTGCATTCTCTTTGCCTGACTCCTCATTGACGAAGCAGTCTTCTTCTGCGTGCTCATCATCGGCTGCAACACCGTAGACGGCCTCATCCCGCTTTGCGAGCTCTGCCATTGTCAGCTCCCAGGTATGAGCTTTCAGCGGTCTGTCGTAGGAACGGGCTGTATTGGAGCGCCAGCGAATCTTGTCATACAAGCTCTGCTCACCGTCCGGCTTCTCCTCCTGCACGAACTCGCCTGTGATCGGATTGATCACATTCAGGGTGTGGTAGGACTCCAGGTCACCGGGCAGCTGTTTTTTCTTCATATTGCGAAGGATTCTGGTCTGAATCACTGCCACAAAGATCGCACAGAACGGAACGCCGATAATCATACCGGTCACTCCGAAGAAACCGCCGCCGATCAGAATAGCCAGGATGACCATGAAACTGGAAACACCGACGGAGCTGCCGAGGATCTTCGGTCCGAGGAAGTTTCCGTCGAACTGCTGCAGGCAGAGAATAAAGATCAGAAATACGAGAGCTTTGACCGGATCTTCGAAGAAGATCAGAACGGTGGACGGAATCGCACCGATCAGCGGACCGAAAAACGGAATCACATTCGAGATACCGATGAAAACTGCAATCAGGATCGCATACGGCATGCCCAGAAGCAGGTTGCCGAGGTAACAGATCACGCCGATGATCATGGAATCGATGATCTTGCCGATCAGGAAACCGCCGAACTTCTCATCGACAAAGCGAAGGTTCAGCAGCATGCGGTTGGCTGTCGGAATGCTGAAGAAGGAATAGACCGTTCTTCTGAATCTGGCAACCAGATTGTCTCGTGAAATCATCACATACAGGGAGATGATGACACCGAGGAAGAAGTTTTTAACAAATGTCAGGAAATTCAGAATGTAACCTGTGAAGTCCGTTGCGAGTGAGTTCAGCAGCGGGACAATTTCGGATGAAAACCATTCCTGAATCTTCGCTGCATACTCCGTGATCATAGCAGTGGTCTTTGTGTCGAGCTCTTCATTTGTCGCAAAAAGCTGTGTATCGACAAACTTATTGACGTTATCGACATAGACCGGGAACTTGACGATGATACCCCGGATACTGCTGATCAGCTCCGGCAGGATCATGGCAAGCAGACCGTAGATCATAAGAAGCGCCAGAAAGATGGTCAGAAAAGAAGCCGCTATACGAACAATCGGTGAGACACGCGGTGTCTTCTTCTTTCCGGTTTTCTTCAGAATCGTGTAAATCAGATTCTCGATCAGCTGCATCACCGGATTCAGAACGTAGGCAATGACGAAGCCGTAGATGATCGGATTCAGGACTGTCACAATCGATGAAATGCCGGTCTTAATCTGCTTTGTATGAAACATCAGATAGTAAAGAATCATACTTGCAGCGATTACAAAAAAGTAGGTCAGGCCTTTTCTGTAAAAATTCTGCTCTGTTTTAATCTTCATAGAAATCTGTTCTCCAAATATTGATGAATTGGATTTTCCTTCCGGTTTCACTTTTTTCTTTTCACCTTCCCTGCAGTGAGATTTCTCTCACTCCTATGAGTTTAACATTCTCTGTGATGCAAATGCAACTGTACGCAGAAGACAGGCTTTTTATCCGCAATAAATGTGTCCCGGATCAATACGGCGAAACTTCCTGTGAGATAAAAACAGGCAGGCTCCGAAGATGTGGAGTCTGCCCGTCTTTCAGATCTCTTTCCGGTGAAGATCTGTGCCTGCCGTGTTTCTGTCTTATTTTGTGATGCCGTCTGTCTTGATGATGAACTTGACAGTGCTGTTCTCGTCGTCTGCTGTGCCGGAGAAGGAACGATATGCCTTTGCTGCGTCCCTGATCTCCTGCAGCTTTGCATCGAGATCCTTGACATCTGTGTTGTAGAACTCTGCAAGCTTCTTAACACCCTTGTCATTGAGTTTCACACAGCCGTCCTTCAGCTTGATAGAGCCGTCGAGAAGCTTGGACATACCATCTGCAAGCTTGTCTGCACCTTCCTTCAGCTCATTTACGCCGTCTTTGAGTGCCTGTGAATTGCTGTCGAGTGTCTCGGCACCTTCGCTGAGTGTCTCAGCACCTGAGTTCAGAGTGCCTGCACCCTTATAGAGATCCTTTGTACCCTTGTACAGTGTGCTTGTACCGTCAGCCAGCTGGCCTGCACCGTCATCGAGTGCTTCTGCACCTGTGTTCAGTGCATCCGCACCGTTGTAAAGCTTCTTGGTTCCGTCATAGAGAGCGGAAGCACCGCCTGTCAGTGCGCTGTTATTGCCCTTCAGTGTCTGAAGACCGCTGTCCAGTGTACCGATACCTGTCAGAAGCTGAGCTGCACCGCCGACATAAGAGATGATGCCGTTCTTCAGTGCGCCTGCACCTGTCAGTGCGGAATCGAGACCTGCTGCAAGTGCGGCAGCTCCGCTGTCAGCAGCGGCAACGCCGTCTGTGTAAGCCTTTGCACCGTCATTGATGGTTGTCATGCCGTCAGACAGAGT
>JAUNAG010000191.1 GCA_030527685.1 Lachnospiraceae bacterium
TCATGGTCTACAACAGCATGAGTATCACGGACAATCTGCCGGATGGTCTCACACTGGTAGATGCCTCCATCAGTGAAAATGCAAGCGGCAGCCTTGCAACGGACAGCGGCTCTGCGTCTTATCAATTTGATGAGAGCTGGCTGGCAGATGAGTCTCACTATGACGGCAGAGAATATACGCTGACCATTCAGGCGAGAGTCAATGAAGGTGAGAGCGGTGATATTACAAATACTGCTCAATCTGCAATCACAACAAGAGGCGGAAAAGGATCGAAGGCAGAGGACTCTGCAACCATTCATGAGAAATTATTTAAGGTGACTCATGAATTCGTCAGCGGCACACCGGGCAAGGAGCTGCCGGAAGAACTGAAGAACCGTACCCCGTCCGATCAGACAGACAAGAAGGACGGCGAGGAAGTAACACCGGGAAGCTTCGATGAAACGGAGTATAAGGTAGACGGCGGAACCTGGAAGTTTAAGTCGTGGGATGCAGACAGCAAGACCATCGACAAAGCAGACGAGCACTTCACAGGCACCTGGGTCTTCGAGGAAGATACCTATAAGGTGACCCATGAATTCGTCAGCGGCACAGAGGGTAAGGAGCTGCCGGAAGAGCTGAAGAACCGTACCCCGTCCGATCAGACAGACAAGAAGGACGGCGAGGAAGTAACACCGGGAAGCTTCGATGAAACGGAGTATAAGGTAGACGGCGGAACCTGGAAGTTTAAGTCGTGGGATGCAGACAGCAAGACCATCGACAAAGCAGACGAGCACTTCACAGGCACCTGGGTCTTTGTGGAGGATCCCAAGGAGGAGACCTACAAGGTAACTCACGAATTTGTCAGCGGCACACCGGGCAAGGAGCTGCCGGAAGAGCTGAAGAACCGTACCCCGTCCGATCAGACAGGCAAGAAGGACGGAGAGGAAGTAACACCGGGAAGCTTCGATAAAACGGAGTATAAGGTAGAAGGAGGAACCTGGAAGTTTAAGTCGTGGGATGCAGACAGCAAGACTATCGACGGAGCAGATGTACATTTTGTTGGTACCTGGATCTTTATTCCGGATACGGAAGTTGTAAAGACAGGCGACAGCAGCAACAGAACACTGTGGAGTATGATGATGCTGATATCTGCGGCTGTTATCTTCATTTCTCTGAGACGCAAACGTAAGATCTGAAAATAGTGACAGGGAAAACGAGAGATTGATGAATCTTTCGGGATGCGGTCAACTGAGCGGGTTTCCCTGAGGGCAGATCGGTAATATTGAAATATGAGCCGTTGCATTGGCATATTCCGAAAGTCGATGTACCGGCTCTTTTTATGCGCGAATTGAGTCAGAAAAAAAAGTCAATGGCCGCCGGCATTTGGGGAATTTGTTGGTGTTGTGATAAAGACAGTTTTGAATAAAATGAAGAAACAGGGTGATTTTGCAATGACTGATTGATATGATATATCAAAAGGTTTTTCATGTTTGGGAAAGTCCGGGTCGCAATGACAAGAGAGGAATTTTCTTATTATAACTTTTTACTGAACATAAATAGAGGTGATTATGAACAAGGAAGAAATGCGCACGCCCTTTCAGATCTACAGCGGCCGGTCGCTGACCGTTCGCTTTGATGAGGGGCTGCTTTTGTTTTTCGGACTGCGGGGCAGGTGCGTGGTCACGGTGGGAGAGGAGCAGTATCCCCTGGAGAAGGCGGGACTTCTGCTTATCAATCCGCTGACGATCTATCGCCTCCATTGTCCCTTGGACGCCTCTGTCCTGGTTTTAAGAGTAGAAAAGGAGGTGCTTGAGAGAGAAAAATGGCAGGGGGACTGCATCTGCTACAGAGAGAGCAGCAGGGAAGAGAGCGGTGCGGATCGCAAGGTACGCGGGCTTCTCGCGCAGCTCTTTCAGTATTACTTTGAGCATCCGGAGACGGCTCTCGTTACCCGCTCCCGTTATCTGTCAGAGCTTCTGCATAACCTGAAAACCAGATTTCCGGGCGGCGCCTTAAAACAGCCGGTGAGGGAGAGCACCATGCTGCGACTGGGAAGCATCCTGGATCGGATCGCGGATAGGTGGAACGAGGAGCTCTCTCTTAATGCCATCGCGGAGGAGGAGTATCTCTCCGTCAGCTACCTGTCACGCTTCTTCCAGAAAAATC
>JAUNAG010000083.1:0-6191 GCA_030527685.1 Lachnospiraceae bacterium
CCTTAACCGGTTTGTACAGCAGAATGTATAAGCCCATTGCCAGAATTGCAAAATTGAAAAGGTGCAGTAAAATCTGCTGCCAGTCAATATTTAAAGGAATACCCATTGTATTGACTCCTCCCTTACATAACAAAAATAATCAAAATTGCAACAATCAGTGCATAAATAATTGCTGTCTCGATAAAGACAAGGCCAAGCATCATATTTCCTCTGATTTCACCTGCAGCTTCAGGCTGTCGGGAAATACCTTCCCCTGATTTGGCAACAGCAATGCCCATACCAATTGCACCTGCCGCTGCCGCAAGTCCTACAACCAGCCCCGCTGCCATTGCCTTTGAGCCGGTATCAGCCCCCGATTCCGTACTGCTGATCGTCTGTTCTACCGCTGCCTCCGGCTCATTTCCTGCCGCATGGGATGTGATAGCAAAACCAAATGTAGCAATCGCCATTACTAAAATTGCAAAGGCAAGCATTTTCTTTATCATTACGTTCATTCTGATAGTCTGTGTCATTATCATTTTCTCCTTTTTTCGATGATCCGTTCGTCTGTTTATTTGCTATGCTTTGGGGCCGGTTCTGATACTTCTCCGTAAAAGATGGATGTCAGAAGAGTCAGCACATAGGTCTGAATCAGGGCATGCAGCAGCGTAAACATAATCGCCACAGCAACCGGAAGTACAAAGCTCAAATTGATAAAAAAGTAGACAAGCTCTGTAACCAGAAGTCCACTCAGAAGAGCTCCGAATAAACGGAAGCTCATTGAAACCGGCAGCGAAAATTCTTTTATAGTTTTTCCGATTCCCTTTACTCCGTTACCTGCAATTCCACCTGATAAAATAATCAGATAAGATAAGCATCCAAGGGCAATCGCTGCGTTGATGTCTGAGAGCGGCGCAGGGAGCGTAATCGAATGTCCTTCAGTAGTAATTGCCTGTAATCCCAGCAATTCAAAAAGCGTGCTGATAAAAATGTAGCTTCCGGCCGCGAAAATATATGCCCCTAAAAATCCATTTCGGTGCGGACTATTGGAAATTGCCAGATTATCAAAAAATGAGACCCATTCTTCCAGAACAAGCTGAAATTTTCCCGGAACATATCTGAATCTCGGAATAACAAAAATACGAATACCTGCAGCAATCAGCAGGATTGCAATCATCACAACAAATGCTGAGACAAAAGCCGGATTCACATCCTTGATTCCCAATATATTTATTCTGCCTGTGTCATGAAGCACCGCGTCTCTCATGACCTGTTTAATTGATTCTGTCCTGGGCTTTGCGCCATTCAGCAAAATACTTCCAGCAAGACAAAATGCTGCCATACAAATTAAAAGCAGTATCGTTCTCTTCTGTTTTGTACCCAACGTACCACTCTCCTTTTAATCAAAATATTTACTTCCGCTTCAAATTATCCGATTTTGGCGCAAAAAAATATCACTCCCCTCTTCGGGCAAGTGATATTTTCCTGCAATTGATATGCTTACGCTTTCTTAACAGCTTTATCGAATAATCGGAAAATCAGTCTTACAAACGGTCCGCAATACAGCATCTGCCAAATCAGGGCTGTCGGCATGTTCATACCCCAGGTCTGAATCCAGGTTCCAAAACTTGCATTCTTAAACAGAAGTGTTGCAACCAGGCTCATAAGGGGACACATGATGCAGATAATCATAAGGGAAATCGCATAGGTTATAACTGCCGGGCGGTCTTTCGGTGTGACAACAGTAAATGCAAGTTTAATTGCAAGTCTCTCCACCACAAAGAATTCCAGAATAAATGCAACCGGAACCATAATCTTCATTTCACCTAATGCCATCAGGAACGTTTGTCCTGTCACACCGCCTGTATTCAGAGCTACATTGTATACGATCATACCGTAAACCATGACCGCAGCCATCACTACTGTAAATAGAATCCGTCTCAACAAAGATTGCTTTTGCATTGAATGCCTCCTAAAGTATTTTTATGCAAAGAATCTGTGTTGTTCATCATCTGCAGTGAGTGATATTTTCCAATCAATTACCAATTCTTTTCAACGTTTATTATCCTAACAGATATTTTTTCCTCTCATAAGTATTATTTTCGCACCTTCAGAAACTTTGGTACCTTTTCCCAATACATATAATGCTATCAGTTTAGTGATTTTTCCTATACTGATCTTTCCTTATCCTGTCCGGAAAATCCGCACCTGTTTCGTTTCTTCTTCAGCTGCGTGCAGACATGCACAGCGGCAGCTCCAGCCCATGTTCTTCCAGAAGTCTGCGGTCGCGCAGAATCTCTTCTGTCGGGCCGTCTGCCACAATACGGCCTCCGTCCATCAGAATAGTCCTTCTGCATGTATCCAGAATCAGATCCAGATCATGAGAGGCAATCAGCTTCAGATGATCAAAGCTGTTCAGGATCCGGATCAGATTTCTTCTGTTGCGCGGATCCAGTGCAATGGACGGCTCATCCATCATGATGATATCCGGTGTCATGGACAGGATGGTCGCAATAGACACCAGCTTTTTCTCTCCTCCCGAAAGCTGATAGATATGACGCTCACGAAGATGTGTGATTCCGACGTCCTCCAGTGCTCTCTTCACGCGAAGCTCCACTTCCTTCTCGGGAAGGCCGTAATTGCGAGGCGCGAATGCCACATCCTCCTGCACGGTCGACATGAACAGCTGGTTGTCGGAATCCTGAAACACATATCCGATCTTCTCTCTGATCCGGGAAAGTGTCTCCTTCTGAACCGGAATTTCTTCTATGCGAATGGATCCAGTATACCCGAGCTGCAGTCCCACCAGCAGTTTCAGGAAAGTCGACTTTCCGACGCCGTTTGCTCCGATCAGACCGATCGACTCATGCTCGCCTGCATGAAACGAAAGATTATGAATGATTTCTCTCCCGCAGGCATAGCTGAAGGAAAGATCCGTAATATCAATATGAATATGACTCATGCTTTTACCGTTTCCCGTTCATTCAAAGTACTGTTATGAAAACAGACGTGTCACCAGGTTTCCGATCACAAGGATCAGCGGCATGCTTCTGGCTGCCGCGAAAAAAGCGGTCCAGATCAGCAGATACAGCAGATCCCGCAGCTGAAATGAAACCTTCTCCCGGATGTACAGAAAATCGCCCGTATATCCGCGGAGGCTCATACTCTCATAAACCTCGTTGGCCCTGTCAATGCTCCGCAGCAGAAGCTGACCTGCAAGGGAGCCCCAGACCTTATAGTGGACACCTTTCTGGTACGGCGCCCGCATGGAATATGCCTGCGTCACGATTCTGACCTGCTCCAGAAGCAGAGTGATATAGCGGTAGGTCAGCAGAATCTGTGTCACCATGACAGAAGGCACATGCAGCCTGCGCAGTGCATAGCAGATCTGCTCAATGCCGGTTGTCGCGATCAGCAGATAGGATGCCAGTACGGCAAAGATGCCCTTCATCATCAGAGTCAGCATGGAGAGCACACCCGTATAAACCGTCAGCGGTCCGATCTGCACCGGCAGCCGGTCCAGAAACAGATTCGGCACACCGACCATACAGACCAGCGGCAGAATCACACGGACGCGCCACAGGCATTCGCGGAAGGACAGCTCGGACAGCTGAAAGCCGAACCACAGATAAACCGCCATCACCGCAAGTCCGATCACATCATAACGTGAAAACGAAACCGATACTGCAATAAACGTGATGGTGACAAATAATTTGACCAGCGGGTGAAGCCTGTTCGCCCACTGGTCTCTTTCTGCCAGCTGATCCAGCCGGTGAATTTCATGAATTGCATGATGAATCTTACTCATGCCGCCTTTTTCTTTCTAAAACTGTTGAAGAGATAACAGATACCGACACAGAGAAGGACAACGACCAGACTGCCCGCAATTCCGGAAAAGGTTGTGCCGAATGCGGAATCGGAATTCTTAAACGCATAGTCCGGAAGAAGTGCTGTTGCCTCCTGTACCTTTGCAGCTGCCTCGTAAGCGCTGCCTGCCGCCTCCAGTTCTGTGGAGCCTGTGACCTTTTCCAGTGCCCATTCCAGACCGTCCGGATTCGCAGATGCAAACAGGGAAAGTGCTCCGCCGATCAGAACTGTCACAACACCGAGAACAGCAACTGTCTTCTTTAAAGAAAATCTGCTTTCAGCCTCACGATGCTCCGTACCGTATAACAGAGACGGTCTTGCCTCATAAACGAATACCAGAACTGCCGCTGTGATCAGGCCTTCCACAAAACCGATCGCCAGATGAATCGGCTGCATCAGGGAAACAAAGACCGCAAACGGAAGCTCTGTAATACCGGATGCCAGTGTCTCAAGCGTGACACTGAAGGCACCGAGCTGCAGTGTCAGCATACAGCCGATAATCGATGCGGCAATGATTCTGCCTCTTGATACACCTTTTTTCATCATCGGTTTCCAGATCAGCAAGGCACCGATAAAGCAGCCGTAGAAAGCCATATTCCAGACATTGCACCCGAAAGCAAGTAAACCGCCGTCCGCAAACAGGAGCGCCTGAATCAGCAGCACACTGATCATCGTCAGGAAACCTGCATAGGGACCGAGCAGAGCCGAAACCAGCATACCGCCGCAGAGATGACCGCTGGATCCCGTACCCGGGATCGTGAAATTAATCATCTGTGTTGCGAAGACAAAGGCTCCCATCACGCCCATGACCGGAATCTTCTTCGGATCATCCTCTTCACGCACCTTCTTAATCGAATATGCTGCCGCTGCCGCAGAGCATACATACATCGTTCCGGCAACTGCCGGAGCGACCAGTGCATCTGCCATATGCATGACTCAAGTCCCCCTCTATATCGTACGCAGAGCGCCGGCATAAACCGACGCTCCTTCGTTATTGAATACCACCTGAAATTTTATCATATGCAGCCGCATTCAACAAGCGCAGCCGTTTAAACACGAAGTCTTATGCACGTGTATAGTCGACACGTACCGCCTTATATGGGCTGCCTTATGCGTACCGTCATATATACCATCTTATATATACAGCCTCATACATGCAGATGACGTTTCACAGTCACCGCCGCTCCGATAAAGCCGATGCCGACTCCCAGCAGAAGTCCTGCCGGCAGCAGGTACTGGAATACATATTCGGCACTGAGCACGATATTGCCCATGGAAACCAGGAAGCCGAACTGATTCAGCAGCCAGCGCACCAGCATATTGTATAAAAGGAACAGAATCAGCAGCGGAATCGCAGATCCGATCAGTCCCAGGATAATGCCCTCTACAATAAACGGAGCTCGCACAAAAGAATCCGTTGCACCGATCAGCTTGCTGATTGCGATTTCCTCCCGTCTGACGGCGATACCGATATTGACTGTATTGGAGATCAGGACAGCTGCTACCAGAAGCAGAATCAGGACAATCGCAATGCAGGCGCCGATGAAGACCTTATTGAAGCTCTTCAGATTCTTCACCGCCGCAGAGCTCTGGTTAATTCTGCGGACACGGTCCATCGCCTTGATGGCTGCCGCAGTCTCTTCCTGGTTTTCGACACGATCCACAGTAATGGTGAAACTTGCCGAATTGGCGAGCGGATTATCCTGAAAGCCTTCCGCCAGCTCCGGAACAGAGGCAAAGTATTCTTTTTTATAAGCCTCCCATGCCTCATCTGCAGAAGTGAATTTGATGGTGGCAACATGCGGAAGTGCTTTGATCTGCTGTCCGACTGCCTCCATCTGTGCATTGGTCGTGCCTTCTTCAAAGTAAACTGTGATGCCGACCCTCTGTTCCAGACTCTCACGCAGGGAATCCACATTGAGAATCACCGCCAGAAAGGCTCCGAAGATAAAGATGCACGCTGTCATTGTGGCAATGGATGCCATGGAAAAGAGTTTGTTGCGGCCGATATTACGGAAGCCCTGCCGCGTCTGATATCTCCAGGATCTAAGCTTCAATATAACCGCCCTCCTTCACATCGCGCACAATAGCACCGTTTTGCATCAGAATAACGCGCTTCCGGAACTGATCCACCAGCTCACGGTTATGAGTGACAACCACAACCGTCGTTCCTTTTTCGTTGACCTCCTCCAGAAGCTTCATAATTTCATAGGAATTGCGCGGATCCAGATTACCTGTCGGCTCATCAGCGAGAAGCAGCTCCGGCTTATTGACAATCGCACGCGCAATGGCAACACGCTGCTGCTCTCCTCCGGAGAGCTGACGGGGATAACTCTTGTATTTTG
>JAUNAG010000083.1:6201-11543 GCA_030527685.1 Lachnospiraceae bacterium
CCGACCTCCTGCAGCGTTTCCGGAACACGCTTCCGGATATCGCGGCTTTTTGCCTCCACTACGTGCTGGGCAAAGGCTACATTTTCATAGACCGTCATCTCCGGAAACAGACGGAAGTCCTGAAAGACAACGCCGATATTGCGTCTGTATTTCGGAACAGCCTTGTGTTTCATGGTCTTTAAAACCTTGTTGTTCACCGTGATGATACCGTTTGTCGGTTCAAGCTCCTTCAGCAGCAGCCTGATCAGAGTTGACTTGCCGGAACCGCTGTCACCGACAATAAAGGCAAACTCGCCGCGGTCGATATGCAGTGAGATCTCATCGACAGCAGGCTTTCCGTTTTCGTACTGCATGCTGACATGATCCAGATCAATCATAGAACCTCCTAATTGCAGCAGCATTTTCATGCTAAAAATGAAAAGTTTCCGCACACAGCCCGCTTGCTTTTCACAGCTTATCAGCGGGGAGGCGGAAACTTCTCTTCCGGCCGTTGCAGTGCCGGTAATCAGTACTCTAAGGTCTCCATGTATTTCATATACTTGACGACCATCAATGCAATCTTGAAAGTGATTGCATCATCGAAGATACGCAGGTCAAGACCCGTGCTCTTCTGCAGCTTGTCGAGACGATAGACAAGTGTGTTTCTGTGGATGTACAGCTGACGGCTTGTCTCGGAGACATTCAGAGAGTTCTCGAAGAACTTGTTGATTGTCGCCAGTGTCTCTTCATCGAAGTCATCCGGAGACTTGTCTGTGAAGATCTCCTTGATGAACATCTTGCAGAGAGGAATCGGAAGCTGATAAATCAGACGGCCGATGCCGAGCTGGCTGTAGGCAATAATATTCTCATCTTCGAAGAAGATCTTGCCGACATCCAGAGCCATGCGTGCTTCCTTATAGGAACGGGAAACCTCTTTGATTTCACCGACAGCACTGCCGTATGCAACATGTACACTGCCGTGCTCACCTTCTTCAAGTGTCTGAACGATCAGGCCTGCAATATCGGCCATCTCCTTCTGTCCGGCTTCGGGAGCCAGCTCCTTGATGATGATGATGGACTTTTCATCCACAGCTGTAATAAAGTCATTCTTTGACTTGGAGAACAGATTCTTCACTGCCTCCAGTGTGCTGTAATCCTTGCTCTGTTCAGACTCAAGGATGTAGACAACGCGACGGACATCCGTAGCGATATGAAGTCTCTTAGCACGATTATAAACATCGACCAGAAGAAGATTGTCCAGAAGCAGGTTCTTGATAAAGTTGTCCTTATCAAAGTGCTCTTTATAGGCAATCAACAGATTCTGAATCTGGAAAGCGGCCATCTTGCCGACCATCGTTGTATCTTCCGTTCCGGAAGCGATGACAATATACTCAAGCTGATAATCGTCATAGACCTTGAAATAGCAGTTGTCACGAATCTCCTGGGAGTCCGCCTGTGACTCTGCAAAGCTGACAATATCTGTGCGGTTTACCGTCACATCATCCTTTGTGGAAACGACAACCTTTCCGTCCAGATTGACAACCGTAAGATCACACTTTGTAATTGTTTTAATTCCGTTAACTGTATCCTGAAGCACCAGATTAGATAACATCAACAGCACCTCCGCCGTAGTTTTTTAGCAGTCTTTTTGCCCGCAGTAAGGGGCTTCGATACGATACTCTCATAATCATATGACAAAATTGCCAAAATAGGAAGTATTATTTCGTCATTATCCTTGATAAAATAACAAATTCGACGAATAAGCGGTGTTTTAGGGGCAGTTTTTCGGCTTTCAGACCTCAAACATCAGGTCTGCATAGCTCGGAATCGGCCACAGCTCCTTGTCCACCATCATTTCAGCCTCATCCACCGGTCTGCGAAGAGCTTCCATCGCAGGAACGACACGATCACGGAAGGTGACCGCCTGATTTCTTCCTGCCGGCATGCGCTCAGCGGCAATTGTCTCAGATTCAAGAGTCTCATGTGCTGCTTCTGCCTCTGCCAGAAGTGCAGAGAGCTTCTGCAGTCTTCTCTTCTGAACAGATGCATCCGCACCGGCCTGTTCTACGGTCATGACAGCGCGTGCAAGCTTCTCCGTGCAGTTAATAATTGCAGGAATCAGCTGTTTGCCGGCAAGTTCCAGCATGGTTCTGGCTTCAATGTTAATGTCCTTTGAATAGGTCTCGTATTTGACCTCCATACGGCTGACAAGTTCCTTCTTCGTAAAGACACCGAACTTTTCAAACAGGGCAGCTGCCTTGTCGGTCGTCAATGCCGGAATGGCATCGACCATGGTCGGCAGATTCGGAAGACCTCTGCGCTTGGCTTCTGTTACCCAGCTCTCAGAATAGCCGTTTCCGTTGAAGATGATGCGCTGATGCTCGGATGCGTAGCGCTTGATCAGATCATGAACTGCATTATCGAAGTTCTCCGGGCCGGCCTTTTCAAGCTCTTCTGCCGCCTCGTGGAAAGCTTCCGCAACAATTGAGTTAAGGACAACGTTCGGTCCTGCAACGGAGTCACGGGATCCGACCATTCTGAATTCGAACTTATTTCCTGTAAATGCAAACGGTGACGTACGGTTTCTGTCTGTTGCATCCTTGGAAATGTCATTCAGATACGGAACACCTGTATTCAGCTTTCCGCCCTTCTTTGTATTGCTTGCATGTCCTGTGGACACCAGCTGGAACACCACATCCTCCAGCTGCTCGCCGAGGAACACAGAGATAATGGCAGGCGGTGCCTCATTGCCGCCCAGACGCAGGTCGTTTCCTACGTCTGCTGCAGACTCACGGAGAAGATCCGCATGCTCGTCTACAGCCTTCAGGATGCAGGTCAGCACCATCAGGAACTGAATATTCTCGTGCGGTGTTTTGCCCGGCTCCAGAAGATTGATGCCGTCGTCTGTGACAAGTGACCAGTTGTCATGCTTGCCGGATCCGTTGACACCTGCAAACGGCTTCTCATGAAGCAGGCAGCGGAGGCCGTGACGTGTTGCAACGCGCTTCAGTGTCTGCATGATCAGCTGATTGTGATCAACTGCCACATTGACCTTTTCATAGATCGGTGCCAGCTCGTGCTGTGCCGGGGCAGCCTCGTTGTGCTGTGTCTTTGCCGGAACACCCAGTCTCCAGAGTTCCTTATTCACATCGCTCATATAAGCTGCGATACGCGGCTTCAGAGTACCGAAATAATGATCATCCAGCTCCTGGCCCTTCGGCGGCATTGCACCGAAAAGTGTTCTGCCGGTAAAGACAAGATCCATGCGCTTCAGGTATTTTTCGCGGTCAATGATGAAATACTCCTGCTCGGCACCAACGTGCGGAATAACCTTTTCGGAAGTGGTATTGCCGAACAGACGAAGCAGATGAATGGCCTCGCGGCTGACTGCCTCCATAGAACGAAGAAGCGGTGTCTTCTGGTCCAGTGCCTCACCTGTATAGGAGCAGAATGCGGTCGGAATGCAGAGTGTTGCACCACCCTCGTCTCTCTTAATGAAAGCCGGAGAAGTAGAATCCCAGATTGTATAGCCTCTTGCCTCGAAGGTCGCACGCAGTCCGCCCGACGGGAAGGAGGATGCATCAGATTCGCCCTTGATCAGCTCCTTGCCGGAAAGACGCATCAGTACCTTTCCTTCATTATCCGGAGCAGAGATAAAGGAGTCATGTTTTTCGGCTGTTACACCGGTCAGAGGCTGAAACCAGTGTGTGAAGTGTGTAGCACCCTTCTCCATTGCCCATTCCTTCATTGTATGTGCAATGATATCAGCCGTCTCGAAATCAAGCTCCTGACCACCGTCAATTGTCTCGCGAAGTTTCTGATATGCCTTCTTGGGAAGTCTCTTTTTCATGGCTGTATCGTTAAATACATCCTCTCCGAATACTTCCTGCAGATCAAATACCGGGCTCTGCATTTCTGTCATCGTTTTCTCCCATTCTTTCTTGCTTGCTTTACTGCTTCTGTGCTGTCTTATCAGCTGCGGTCAATAATCATGCTGACCGCCTTCATCCGGTCCTCAATATGAACCTGTGAAAAGGATCCGCCGTATTCACCGTCAAAGGTCCACGGAATCTCCTGCGGACCGACCATCTCAATCCAGTCTGTACGGAAGAAATCAATCAGATCCGTATCATAATTGGATGTCAGCAGACAGCCTACAATTTCTCTCATCTCCAGAAGATTTTTCGGATTATGAACGAGCGTAACCTCAAACAGACCGTCATCGAGCTCGACATCCTTGCCGGTGATATTTTTAATACCGCCGACCGAAATCGAGTTCGTTACCATTCCGAAGATGTAATTGCCTTCTTTACTCTCACCTGAAGTTGTCACTTTCAGCGGATACGACTTGAGATCACCAAGCCGCTTCGTCGCTTCAATCAGGTAGGCCAGATGGCCGAGTGCATTTTTCATATCCTGATTGGTCTGATAAGCCACTTCGGTAAATGCTCCGAATGCCGCCACGTAGATGAACATATGGTTCTCGTTCACAATACCTGCATCAAAGCGGTAAGGCTTTCCGCCGATGATATTGCCTGCTGCTTCAAGCGGGTTGGTCGGAAGGCCAAGGCTTGACGCATAATCATTCGTGGAACCGACCGGGATATAGCCGATCGGGATCTTTCTGCCTGAACGGAGAAGCCCCGTCACCACCTCATCCAGCGTACCGTCGCCGCCGGCAGGAACAATCATGCAATACTCATCCTGCAGTCTCTCTATCTTTTTGACTGCATCTCCTGATGCCTGTGTCGGATACACCTCTACCAAAAAGCCGGCTTTCGTGAAAAGATCTATGATCTCCGAAAGGTACTGCAGGAATACTCCTTTGCCCGCTTTCGGGTTATAGATCAAAAGCATTCTTCTCGTCATGAATGAAACAACCTCCTGTCAGATAAGCAGTATCATACACCCGACAGTTCTGTCATGGCAAATGAAAAGTATGCCGCTGAGCAAGATTCCTGAAAAATAAAATCTGTCATATATACAATTATTCTCCCTGCATGCTATGATTAGAAAACCGTTTTTGCAGCATAAATTGACGGATTTTTCAACGAAAGGAAAAACTTATGCGTACTGTTATCATCACCGGAAGTTCAAGAGGAATCGGTCTTGCCTGTGCACACCGCTTCGCTTCCGAAGGCGGATGGAACATCATCCTCAACAGCCGCAGCGAAAAAGATCTCGAAAAAGCCGCCTCCGAAATCTCCTCTTATGAGCAGACATCCGTTCTGCCGGTCTGCGGAGACGTCTCGGATAAAGACTTCATCAAGACACTCTTTCAGAGCTGCCGCTCAAACTTCGGTTCTCTGGATGTTCTGATCAACAATGCGGGAATCGACCGCTTCAATCTTCTGCAGGATACC
>JAUNAG010000084.1 GCA_030527685.1 Lachnospiraceae bacterium
CGTCTGTGTACTCTTCACCATCTGCGTACTCTTCATCGTCAAGTGTTTCGTCTTCTCCGGCAAATGCAGTCTCGTCATTTTCGGTACAGGGGAGGCCTTCCTTATAGTCATCGTTCGGGAAGGCAATGTAATCATCCTCTGTCAGTCCGGACGTAACATAATAAGTATCGTCGTCGGCATTGTAATTTCCGAGTGTGATCATCCGTTTCTCGAGCTTCTGGTCCTTGCCTTCTGCCCAGACCCACGGAGATGTATCTGCATCCATAAAGAAACCGGAGCTCAGCTTAATGCTGCCCTCTTCCTCTCCTGTGCCGTCATCTACCTGCATGTAGACATGCTGTCCGACGATCAGGCCGTCCAGTGCATCGATATCAACATAGAAGGCATACTTCGAGGTTGATGTCATCTCATCTGTCTGTGTATCCGAATAATCATTCGTATTGCTCTTCATCGCACTGGTGAAATCCACACTCGAGACTACACCGGTCCAGGTCTGTGCATCACCGGTTCTGGCAATGATCTTCATCGTCTGACCGACTGAGATTGCGGATCTGTTCTGCTCATTGACTGTACCCTTGATCTTGTAATTGTCAATCTCCATCATCTTGATGAAGGCCGAATCATCCGAATCCTCTGTGGATGCATAGTTTGCTGCGTCTGCATCGGTGTTATCGGTTGTCGTCAGGGCATCTGCCTCGCCTGCCGCCACAATCTTGCCGGCAAACGGAGCATAGACATCCAGATCTGTTGTCGCTGCCTCCAGCGTTTTGATTTCCTTTTCCTTCAGGCCGATGTTGTACTGAGCCTCACGGATGTCCGTATCGGTCTCCTGAATCTTCAGGGTATAATCCAGCTGTTCTCTCTGAGCGGCCTTGGTCTTGTCGCTCTCCAGCTGTGCCTTCTCCTTTTCCTTGGAGCTTAACGTGTTGTTCAGCTCTTCCAGTTCCAGGCGCGCCTTATCCAGAGAATTCTGTGCCTGCTCGGAATCATAGGTAAAAAGAACGGCTCCGGCTTCCACAACGTCGTCCACCTTCACATGTACCTTTGCAACCTTCCGGCTTGCATCCTTTTTGATGGACTCTTCTTTGCCGACACTGACGACACCGGCAAAGTTCTGCGCCTGCATCACATCGGTCAGACCGGCAAGCATCGCGACAGACTGCACAACCGCTGCCTTCTCTGTGACCGCTCCGCAGCCTGCCGTTCCGATCGCCAGTACAGCAGCAATGGAAAGTGCGGCAAGTTTCTTAAAGCTAAACATAGAGACTCCTTTCGAAATCTTTCTTTCATCATAAATATCAGAACTTTTATTTTACTATATTCGTTCTGCTTCTGTCAAGCGGCGGATACCGGAGACCCTCTGCGAATCAAACGCTTCGCCGCCAAAAACTCTCAGCTTCTGTCCTCATCCTACCGAAGAACTGTGATGATCGTGTGAAGAACCCTCTCCTCTTTTACAATTGAGAAGGTCGGATGTTTGTGTTAAAATGAAAAAAGTTAATGTCTTTTTATTCAAAAAACATTCCCCGGTCGGATTCTGTTTCCCTGATAACAGGTCCGCTGCCGGCCTCATCCGCAGCTGCGGATACAGGAGACACATATATGAAAACAGCCATTATTACAGATACAAACAGCGGTATGCTTGTCTCAGATGCAGAAGCACACGGCATTTATCTGCTGCCGATGCCTGTCATCATCAACGGCAAGGAATATCTGGAACATGTCAACCTGGATCCCGATACCTTCTACAGCTTCCAGGCTGAAGGTGCCGATATCACCACATCACAGCCGTCTGCCGGCGATGTCATGGACCTCTGGAACAAGCTGCTCCGTGACTATGAAGAAATTGTACATATTCCGATGTCCAGCGGACTCTCCAGTTCCTACAGCTCAGCCGCACTTTATGCACAGGACTATGACGGACGCGTACAGGTCGTTGATAACCAGCGCATCTCTGTCACACAGCGTCAGTCCGCACTGGATGCCAAGGCTCTTGCCGACAGCGGTGTTCCGGCTGCAGAGATCAAGCGCATTCTGGAAGAGACCAGATTCAGATCCCATATCTATATTATGGTAGATACACTGAAATATCTGAAGAAGGGCGGACGCATCACACCTGCCGCAGCTATGGTTGCCGGTGTTCTGAACATCAAGCCCGTTCTGCAGATCCAGGGTGAAAAGCTCGATGCCTTCTCCAAGTGCCGTGGCATCAAGGCAGCAAAGAAGATTATCCGCGAGGCCGTTATGGACGGTGTTGTCAATGACTTCGGCGGCCTGAATCCGGAGAATCCTACTTCCTGGATCGGTATCGCACATACACACAACGAAGAAGCTGCACTTGCATTTGCAGAAGAAGCACAGGAAATCTTCCCGGGTCATGAAATCCATATGGATGAGCTTCCGATGAGCATTGCTGCGCATATCGGCCCCGGCTCCATCGCGATGACCTGCACAGAAGTTCTTCCGGGCGGTGTCCAGTACAAAAAATAAAGCGCATAACGATACGTGCTGTATAGTAAAAACAAAAGAACTCCTGCAGGAGATTCGCATCATTCCGATGCGCTGCTCCTGCAGGAGTTTTCTTTTTCTTATAAACTGTGCACGTGATTCCGGGCAGCAGTTCCTGTTTTATTTCTGATTGATGTAATTGACCAGACCTTCTGCAGCGATGATCTTCTGCATGAACGGCGGGAACGGCTGAGCTGTCCACTGCTGTCCTGTTGTATGATCTGTGATCACACCGTTGTCGAAGTCAATTTCCACATCGTCGCCGTCATTGATGCCGCGGGCTGCTTCCGGGCACTCCATGATCGGAAGTCCGATGTTGATGGCATTGCGGTAGAAGATACGGGCAAATGTTTCTGCAATGACGCAGCTGATGCCTGATGCCTTGATCGCGATCGGTGCATGCTCACGTGAACTTCCGCAGCCGAAGTTCTTCAGACCGACCATGATGTCGCCGGCCTGTACGCGCTTTGTGAAGGTGTCATCAATATCCACCATGCAGTGTGAAGCCAGTTCCTTCGGATCTGTGCTGTTCAGATAACGTGCCGGGATGATGACGTCTGTATCGATATTGTCGCCGTACTTATATACTTTTCCATGTGCGTTCATGCGAGTTCCTCCGGAGCTGAGATTCTGCCGGTTACAGCGGATGCCGCTGCCACTGCCGGGCTTGCCAGATATACTTCCGATGTCACATCGCCCATACGGCCGATGAAGTTGCGGTTTGTTGTAGAAACGCAGCGCTCATGTGCTGCCAGAATACCCATATAACCGCCGAGGCACGGACCGCAGGTCGGTGTGGAAACGACTGCACCGGCTTCAATAAAGGTCTTCAGATAGCCGGCTTCCATAGCTTCCAGATAGATCGCCTGTGTAGCCGGAATTACGATGCAGCGAACACCCTTCTTAACCTTTCTGCCCTTCAGAATTTCAGCAGCGATGCGGATATCGCTGATTCTGCCGTTTGTGCAGGATCCGATGACGACCTGGTCGATCACAACCGGCTCTTCAATCTCATCGATTGTCTTCGTGTTTTCCGGAAGATGCGGGAATGCAACGGTTGCCTTCAGTGTGCTGAGATCGATGGTGACCTCCTGCTCGTACACTGCATCCTCGTCTGCCTCATAGACGACCGGTTCCTTTGCACCGTGCTCCTTCATATAAGCAAGAGCCAGTTCGTCAACCGGGAAGATACCGTTCTTTGCGCCGCCTTCAATTGCCATATTGGCGATGGTGAAGCGGTCGTCCATGGTAAGGTGAGAAACACCCTCACCGACAAACTCAAGAGACTTGTACAGAGCACCGTCCACGCCGATCATACCGATCAGGTGAAGGATGACATCCTTGCCGCCGATATAGCCGGTCGGCTTTCCTGTCAGATTGACACGGATTGCAGCCGGAACCTTGAACCATGCCTTGCCTGTTGCCATGCCTGCAGCCATATCGGTAGAGCCGACACCTGTGGAGAATGCACCGAGTGCACCGTAGGTACAGGTATGAGAATCGGCACCGATCACCAGATCACCGGCTGTTACCAGACCTTTTTCCGGAAGCAGTGCATGCTCAATACCCATCTCACCGACATCGAAATAATTCTTAATCGCATTCTTTCCTGCGAATTCGCGGACACACTTGCAGTTCTCAGCAGACTTGATGTCCTTGTTCGGAATAAAGTGGTCCATGACCAGTGCAATCTTTTCTTTATCAAATACAGTGTCCACCGTCATCTTCTCCATCTCGTGGATGGCGACCGGTGATGTAATATCATTGCCCAGGACCAGATCAAGGTTTGCCTCAATCAGCTGTCCGGCTGTGACAGAAGCAAGACCGGCATGTGCTGCCAGAATCTTCTGTGACATTGTCATTCCCATAGTCATATCCTCCATCATCCTCAGAATATTCGTACGCCCCCGATTTTCGAGGCATCCGGACGCATATGAAACATAAGCGCCAGCAAATGTCCGGGAACCGGGGGCAACGTTATTCATGTCGGAATTATAATCAGTTTTCGGATCAGTTGTTGATCAGCTTGTCGCCTTCGCTCCAGCTGTACAGCTCACGGATCTGCTTGCCGACTGTCTCTGACGGATGCTCAGCAGCCTTCTTGCGAAGAGCCTTGAAATGAGCCTTTCCGCCTGCTGCAGACATATCAAGCAGGAAGTCCTTGGCGAATGTGCCGTCCTGGATATCAGCCAGAACCTTCTTCATAGCCTTCTTTGTATCATCTGTGATGATCTTCGGGCCTGTGATGTAATCGCCGTACTCAGCTGTGTTGGAGATGGAGTAACGCATGCCTGCGAAGCCGGATTCATAGATCAGGTCAACGATCAGCTTCATCTCATGGATGCACTCGAAGTAAGCGTTACGCGGATCGTAACCAGCCTCTGTCAGAACCTCGAAACCTGTCTGCATCAGCTTTGTAACACCACCGCAGAGGACAGCCTGCTCACCGAAGAGGTCAGTCTCTGTCTCTGTACGGAATGTTGTCTCCAGGATACCTGCGCGAGCGCCGCCGATAGCTGCACCGTAAGCCAGAGCTCTGTCAAGAGCCTTGCCTGTAGCATCCTGCTCAACAGCAACGAGCATCGGAGTGCCCTTGCCTGCCTGATACTCAGAACGTACTGTGTGGCCCGGAGCCTTCGGAGCGATCATGGTAACGTCAACATATGCCGGCGGTACGATCTGGCCGAAGTGAATATTGAAGCCGTGAGCAAACATCAGCATATCGCCTTCCTTCAGGTTCGGAGCGATATCCTTGTTGTACATGTCTGCCTGCAGCTCATCATTGATGAGGATCATAATGACATCAGCCTGCTTTGCAGCTTCTGCAGCTGTGAAAACCTGAAGACCCTGCTCCTCAGCTCTGTTCCAGGACTTGCTTCCCTCATAGAGGCCGATAATAACGTCATAGCCGGAATCCTTGAGGTTCAGTGCATGTGCATGACCCTGGGAACCATAGCCGATAATTGCAATCTTCTGACCTTCCAGCATAGAAGGATTGCAGTCTTCCTGATAATAGATCTTTGCCTGTGCCATAATAAACTCCTCTCAATTCTCAAACGTAGAATGGAAATATATGTGTTACAGGGAAAATCCCTGTGAACGCCTGATTTACAGGAACCGAACGTCTGATGCGCCTCTGGAGAGGCCCGTGATGCCGGTTCTGGCGATTTCCGCGATCTGGTAGTCACTGAGCATATCAAGCAATGCGGAAAGTTTTGACTGTGAGCCTGTCAGCTCAACAATCAGAGAATCTTTCTGTACGTCAACAATATTTGCACGGAAGATATCCGCAATCGCAATGATATCACGGCGGTTGGAAACATCTGCCATAACCTTGACAAGGATCAGCTCTCTGTCAACGGAGCTGTCCGGCTCCAGCACCTTGACGGCGCGGACGTCTTCCTGTTTCTTCAGCTGGGCTACAATCTGATTCAGAACCCGATCATCACCGCGGCTGACGATTGTCATACGGGAAATCTTCGGATTTGCAGTGACACCGACTGTAAGGCTGTCGATATTATATGCACGTCTGGAGAACAGACCCGCAATTCTTGAAAGAACGCCGGATGTATTGTCAACGAGCAAGGAAAGAATAATTGTATCCATGTATAACCTCTTTTTGAAAATACTTTTACTGACCATTTTATCGCAGATATGACTTTTGTCAATTCGAAGCGACGAAAAAATCCTTTTGTATTAAATTTAAAAAGAAGCCTCTTGTTTTCAGTCCGTCTCAGCAAGTCCGGCTACGTAATTGATAAACTGCTGTGCTGTTCTTCCGGAAATACCGCCGTGAGAGATCTCCCATTTGTTTGCCTCCGCAAGCAGCTTCTCCTCGGACATATGAATCTCCGGGTAGCGCTTTGCCAGTTCCGTGACAATCGTACGGAATTCCTTCGGTGACGGCTTCAGATAACCGATCTGAACGCCGAAGCGTGCCGACAGGGACAGCTTCTCGGCCATCGTATCCGTGCGGTGCAGCTCATTTTCCGCATCGCCCTTGTCGTGCCAGGTTTCACGGATCAGATGTCTTCTGTTCGAAGTTGCATAGATCACAACATTTTCCGGCTTGGTCTCAATACCACCCTCGATAACAGCCTTCAGATATTTATATTCAATCTCAAACTCTTCGAAGGACAGATCGTCCATAAAGATGACGAAGCGGTAATTTCTGTTCTTGATCTGGGAGATCACCTTGGAGAGATACTGGAACTGGTGCTTGTACACCTCGATCATGCGGAGACCCTGATCATAATACTGATTCAGAATCGCCTTTACGCTTGTCGACTTGCCTGTTCCTGCATCACCGAAGAGCAGCACGTTGTTGGATGCACGTCCCGTCACGAACGCTTCCGTGTTGGCAATCAGCTTCTGCTTCTGAATCTCATAGCCGATCAGATCATCCAGCACGACATCGCTTGTGGCCGTAATCGGAATCAGCAGCTCCGGATTCTCCTCCTCGATGCGGAAGGCCTTGTTCAGACCGAACTTGCCGACACCGTAGGCGCGATAGAAGTCTGTCACGATCCGGTACATCTCGTCTGCATCCTTCGCGTTCTCGATGGCATGGCTCAGCGCCTGCACCTTCTCGCTGACGCTCTTGTTGAAGATGCGCTCCTTTTTGCCGACTGCACGGTAATTCTCAATGATCGTGAAGCAGTTCAGACCGAGCTCCTTCTCAATCGGGCTGAAGTCATAATCGAAGAGGCTTCTGAAGATTTCCAGATCATTTTCTGCAAATGCTTTGACCGATCCTTCGCTTGCCCCTACTTTCTCGGACACCAGCGTGAACGGTGTTTCCGTCATGGCAAGAAGAAATGCAAGGTAGTTATGCCACAGATTCTCATTGAAGCCGTAGGTGGTGGAAATATCAAGGAGGCGGTTGATCTCATCCAGAATCTCTCCGATCAGCTCTTCCTTCTCATAGGTTCCTTCATAAAAACGGTGGCAGATATCCGAGAGTTTAAACAGGATACTGTCCTTCGGAATCTTTCTGTAGATAATCAGCTTTGACGTTAATCTGTACATCTTGTCATACCCCTTTCGCTTCTTGTTTTATGCGAAGCCTCAGACAGCCGGCACGCTGCTGCTGTGTTTCTCAGCCGTTCGGAAACAGCTCCTTTGAATCAAGCACAATGGTGAACGGTCCGTCATTAACCAGTGCCACCTTCATGTCTGCTCCAAACTGTCCGTGTTCCACAACCGGAACGGTCTCCCGGCATTTGCGGATCATATATTCATAAAGTGCTTCTGCTGCATCGGGCTTTCCCGCGCGGACAAAGGAGGGACGATTGCCCTTTCTGCAGTCTGCATACAGTGTGAACTGTGAGACGAGCAGTACCTCTCCGCCTACGTCTGCCAGTGACAGATTGGTCTTTCCGTTCTCATCCGGAAAGATTCTCAGGCCCAGCATCTTCTTCAGCATACGGTCTGCGAGTTCCTCCGTGTCAGAGTCCTCTACTCCGGCAAGTACCAGAAAGCCGCGGCCGATTTTGCCGATGATTTTTTTCTCTACTGTGACAGAAGCCTCTGTCACAACCTGAATGACCAGTCTCATATTTCGGGTCTTTTCCTTCTTCGGTTTTTATTCTTTTTCGACTCTTGTCTTCTCCCAGTAGGCACCCATTGTCTGTCCCGGCTGCTCTGTCACATCATCGCTGAGATAAGCACCAAGGCCGACATTCTCCGGATCCCAGGCGACTGCCTCCTCGACAGAATCGTATTCCACTTCCGCATACCAGAACTCTGTCGGAAGTCCTTCGTCCACGTGGTTGACCTCCAGCTTTTTTCCGTCCGGGAGGAGATAGGTTCTTCTCAGCTTCGGAATCAGCGGCAGACCGATCAGGTCCTCCACCTCTTCAAACTTTTCCTTCGGAATCGAGAACTCGATCTCCTTTCTTGCGAGACGTCCTCCTGACTTCAGGCAGAAAATATATTCTGTTTTTCCTCCCGTCTCCGCCTCTTCGCGAATACGGACAGTCGGTCTGACAGAAACGTATCCCTGGCGCATCAGCTGCTCCGAAAGCAGCGGAAACTCTTTCTCAGGCCAGCCGGATACCATCCACTTCCGTTCGATTTCCATCTCGCCGTTATTCCTCCCAGCCTTCCAGTATTCGATAGATCACCAGAATATCACGCACAATCTCGCCTTCCTTCAGATCAAGATCTGCGTGGTCGGTTGCTGCCGGAAGGTACGGATCGTCCTCCTGCATCTCCAGCTCAATCCAGGCATAGGCTTCGTGATTTGCATTGCGAAGCACATCGTCCAGAGAATCTCCATAAGCCTCGCAGGTATCCAGATCCGGGAATACTGCGTGATAACGTCCGTCTTCTTCTTTGCTCACTACTGCAGGATAGATAAATCTCATCTTTATTCCTCTTTTTAAATTTACTGTATCATCATCGCCCCGGATTCTGTCCGAAGCGTCAGTTCGCCTTATGTTTCATCCGGTCTTTCTGGCCGGACTTCTATCAAAACAGCCTTTCCGAAAGGATCCGGTCAGGACTGCTGCTCCGCTGCCGCGTTCTCAACCGCATACCGGCAGATGTCCTTCAGGCAGCAGACGGCACACTGCGGTCTTCTTGCGATACAGACCGCTCTGCCGTGGTGCACAAAACGATGGCAGAGATCACTTCCCTCTTCCGGCGGAATGATCTTCCAGAGCTCCTTCTCCACCTTGGCCGGCTCCTTGATTCCGTCAACCAGTCCGATCAGGTTGCAAAGACGGATACAATGCGTATCGGTCACGATGGCCGGCTTGCCGAAGACGTCTCCCATCACGAGATTCGCACTCTTTCTGCCGACACCCGGCAGTGCCAGAATCTCCTCGAAAGTCGTCGGTACCTGATCATTGTATTCCTCATGAAGTACCTTCATGCATCTGGAGATGTCTCTTGCCTTGCTGTTGCCCAGACCGCAGGGTCTGACAATCTTTTCAATCTCCGCCACATCGGCTTCGGCAAGTGCCGCAACTGTCGGAAACTTTTCATATAGAAGAGGCGTAATCTGGTCCACCCGTTCATCGGTGCACTGCGCCGCAAGACGCAGACTGATCAGAAGCTGCCAGGCATCCTCGTAATTCAGTGTGCAGTGCGCATCCGGATATTCTTTTTTCAATCTGTCAACGACTGCCAGTGCCAGTTCTTTCTTGTCCATCTTTCCCTCTTACTGCATCCAGCGTTTCGCTGTTTCAAGTGCCTGTTCCAGAGACTGTGAAGACTCGAACACGCGGTCAACACCGTCGCTGATCTCCACCGCATAGGAGATGCCGTCATCTGTCGTGATGGTGCATCGTCTCGGATAGCTGAGCTGCAGCTCTTCTTTTGCCGGCTCTGCCGGCTCATTGTTTTCCGGAAGCTTCTTCTGGCAGTAGGACAGAATCGTACTCAGCACGCGGATCAGATTCTCCTGCATTCTCTCCTTTGCCGCATATTCCAGATAATGGTCTGCATCACTCAGATAATCGAGAGTGCGTGCCTCCCGCTCTCCTCCGAGTCTCGAGGCTTCCGCTGTCTCCTCTGCGGTCTGTTCCAGATCCGCCCGAAGCTCCTCCTCGCGCTGCTTCATGCGCGCACACTCTGTAATCAGCTCTCCGCGCGCATCGGTCACCAGCGGAAGATAATGATCCACGAGCAGGCAGTAGACGAAATCATTGCCGTATTCCTCCCGTCTTCTGTACTCCCTGATCATCGCTTCCAGATTGCGGCAGGCCTCACGGGCCAGCACCTTTCCGGCCTCCTCGGCACTGCGCTCAAGCTGTCTGATTCTTCGTCCGACCTCCGTCTCCGGATCAGTCTCCGCCCTTTTCGAAAACAGCTGCTCCCAGGAAAGATCATCGTCCAGGAGATAATCGATTTCTGTCTCTACGCTCATTCTCGCAGACAGATCCGCGGTATCAAGTGCAAAGGACCGGATCGCCTTCTCATATTCTTCTGTCGTACATCTTGCTGAGCTTCCCATCTGTTTTCCCTCTGTCGGTTTGAAATCGCATCCTCTTATCAAAGGATGCAGGTCGTCATGGCTCTGATTTTACCATAGTTGAGGCATCACTGGAACAAAGAATGTGCCCGGTATATTCTCGCGCCGGGTTTCCCGTCAAGCAAAAAACCGCTTCCGCTGCCGTCCTTTTAAGGACTTTTGCGGAAACGGTTTCCTTCTTTATTTTATGTTTTTCACTTTTTCAGCCGGTCTCTTCAGCACCCGTCCGTGCGGTAGATCTTTGCCTTCTGGTGAGCGGCATCCAGCTTCAGCGTCAGATCCAGGCAGGCATTGGCCTTCCCGATATTTCCGATGCCGAGATTTCCGAGACCCATCAGATAGCGGCAGTGTGCCTCATTCTTTGCCGTAAAGTCATCCTCAAAGATCAGCAGATCCGGATAAGATACAGCAAAATACGGCATTCTGACTTCATCATAGTAATGTGCCTCACCGTAGCTGATCAGCTTCTGGAAGCGGCTTGCCGCAGCTGTCGTCTCGCCGAGCTTCTTCAGTGCCAGTCCCTGATAGAAAATCATATCTGCCGGCTGATCATTGTAGAACAGCATGCCGGCAGGCTCATCCGTTCCGACACTTGCCAGACGGTAATCCGCCTCTGCAGCTTCCTTCTCGCCGAGCATCTCCTCTGCCAGTCCCTTCAGATAATAGATGTGATTGTCCTTCGTTCCCTCCAGACGTCCTTCACCTAAATTGACCGGATAAACCAGGGCAGTCTCCAGCAGCTTTTTGGCCTCGGCTGCATTTCCCGCAGCAAGCTCCTGTTTTGCAAGCTCACTCAAAGCCGTCTCATACTGTGTCGTGGCCTTTCCTTCGCCGCCCTCCCATGGATGGAAGTTTCTCTTCATCAGGAGCTCATAGCCCTCTCTGTAACGGCCGAGGAAATTCAGCAGCGTGATGTATTCAATATAAAGATCATCTCTTTCTGCAAATGTATCCGGATAGGATTCATAGAAGCGAACTCGTTCTTCCACCGGACGGTTCAGCTTTTTGTAGAGCTGATCCAGTTCAAGGAAGATACGCGCATCCGCCGTATCC
>JAUNAG010000085.1 GCA_030527685.1 Lachnospiraceae bacterium
TATAGACAGAAAGGCTTCCCTGTGCCTCCGGAGAATCAGAACCGAACATATCCTGCATCAGAGCGAGGTTTGTCTCACGGTTGATGGAGTGAGCGGCACCGATTGCTTCTCTCTTCAGGCCAAGCATCAGCGCGATCGGAAGTGCAAGAAGAATGGTGCAGAGGTTTCCGAACTCCTGCAGCAGCAGAGCCGGACCTGCAGAGATGACAACCTCGATATTGGCGCCTGCATTGATACCAAGCTTGGCAATGAACGGAAGAATTGCAACGCCTACCAGGCCGGATGCAGCCTTTACTTTTTTGTCGTCGAGAATTTTAAGGACATTGGGTCCGGTCAGAAGACCGAGTCCAAGCGAAAAGAAGATCGGGAAGATGATGAAAGTTCCCTTCCAGACAGGAATGCTGATCTTTCCGATGGAATCTGCAATGCAGATAAAAAGAAATGCGAGCAGATAGATAATCCACTCAGAGCGGATACGCTCTTTGAGATTGGCATAAGTGTAAGTTTTCATAGAGACCTCCTTTTTTTGTCAGCCTAAACTATACAAAAAAGGAGGTCTCAAAAAAATCCCAAATGAGTAGTTTGTGAAAAATCTGTGAAACACGCCTCAGTTCCTGGCGCCGTTCCGGTTCTGTGTGATGAAAACTGCCAGTGCCGCATCGGCTCTCTCGAGTTCTTCGGCACTCATCACGATCTTGCCCTTCTGCATCGAGAGCAGCCGGTCCTCCCCGATAAACGAAATCGCGTCATTCACTTCGATCATGAAGACGTTTCCGTTCTCCAGCTCGTTGACGACGCGGAAGCTTCCTTCAAGCAGAATTCCGATTCTTGTGAGCGGTGTGTTCTTCTGGTGAATATAGCTGTGCGCTTCGTAACGATGAAGTGTAAACTGACCGTCAAGATCAGCCGGTATAGAAGAGACAACTCCGGAAAGCTCCGGCGCTATATCCAGCAGTTCGCAGAAATACATCCTGTTCTCCTTCAAATTTTTTAATATCAAAAGAAAGATTATTTCAGTCCTTCCCTATTAAAACATATTCAGGACTAAAACACAAAGACAGTGTGCATCTATGCTTTCTCTTTGTACTTCTTTAATTCTGCTGCGGAATGATGATTTTGATCACGAAAAGCTCCTGCTCCATGCCGAAGCTCACTGTACCGCCGTATTTCTCCGCCGTATAGGCAATACTTTTCACACCGAAGCCGTGGTTCTGCTTATCCTTCTTGGTTGTGACCGGAAAACCGTCTTCGACCTTCACCGGATGGTCACAGTAGTTTGAAATCTCAATGCAGACAAACTGCTTTTTCATACTTACACTCATATGAATCAGACGCTTTTCCCGGGCTTCCGTGAGGATGAGCGTCTCTATCGCATTGTCCAGAGCATTTCCGAAGATCGTACAGATGTCCATGACATGCATGAAATTCAGAATCTTTCCGTCAATCACGCGCGTGAATCTGATTCCGTGTCTGCGGATCTGCGGCATCTTCTGATCAATGATGCCGTCCAGAACCTGATTTCCCGTCTGCGTCTCCGGCTTATAGGACTCCAGCTCCGCCGTCAGCGTGTCGATCCATTCACTTCTCTTCTGCGGATCCGTCTCCGTGCGCAACCCCGCAATCTGATGCTTCAGATCATGATACTTGATATTAATCAGACGGATTGTTTCCTGGTAGCTGCGGTAATGATCATACTGAGCACGCAGCATGGTGTTGATGGAAGCCAGCTCCCGTTCCATGGCAAGCTCAAAGAACCGGCTCTGATAGGCATAGATAAAGGCAATGCCGGCAAGATCCACCAGCGTGCGGATATTGTAGATATCCATCACCATGCCGGCCGAGAACGGTGTGTTCGGCATGATAAAAGACAGATTGCTGGCTGCAAAGGATGCGATCGCAATGACGACCGGCGCACCGATCTCCTTCCTGCCGATCTGCGGATGCTGTTTTCCCTTGTACATATCCCGCTCGGCATAGAGTATAACCGCCGCCGACAGACCGTAAACCACAATCAGCAGAAACCAGCCCCATTCCGGTTTCATATGCATATACAGCCGTCCGTAGGACTCCAGCTGCCATTCAAAAGATGCCATGAATTCCGCTGCCAGCAGGGCCTTCAGTGTCAGATACAGTGCCCCGGTTCTGTCCTGCTGCATAACCGTCTTCAGATAAAGATACATCATGCCGACAGCAATCAGCATACACGGAATCCACATCTGTATCGGCACATTGTCCGTAGCGCTGAGCCACAAGGCATCTATGATGAAAAATGCAGCTGTCCACAGAAGGTATTCCGGCAGTTTCTTTTTCCGCTCCGGCAGTACAAACCAGTACAGTGCACAGGCGAGGCATTCCGCAACAGCCGTATACAGACGCGGAATATCCGTCAGTTCTCCTATTACTTCCATCTCTCTTTTATTCCCCCGTGCCGAAAAACCCCTGTATTCTTCAGATCTTTTCGGCCAGCATCTTCATGAATTCCGATTTTCTGGCCCGCGAAATCAGCAGTTCCTCTCCGCAGATCAGACAGCAGCCGTCTTTGATGCCGTCCACATAGTTCAGATTGACCAGATAGCTCTTGTTGCTCCGGAAGAAGCCTTGCGGCACAAGCTCCGCCTCTCTCTCCTGCATCTTTCCGCGCTCCTCATAGGTGCCGAGCCGTGTATGGAAACGCAGAATATGTCCTTCGCTCTCTATATAGTAGATGTTCTCCGCATTAATCCTTACGATGCCGGAGGAAGCTCCGATCTTCACCCTGTACACGTTCTTATCCGGGAGGCGTCTGATCGCACGCTGCATTTTCTGCGAAAAATCAAAATAGACAACCGGCTTGACAATATAGTCCAGCGCATCGACCTGATAGCCTCGGATCGCATAGTTCGTCATATTGGTGATGAACATGATGAGAACCTGGCTGTCTGTCTCGCGGATCTTTTCCGCTGCCGTCATGCCGTCCATAAAACGCATCTGTATATCCATCAGGATGATGTCATACTGCGCCTTATAATCCTCTATGATGTCCTCGCCGTCCCGGTAGAAGGTCAGTTTGATCCGCTCTCCGGTCTCAGCCATAAACTGTTCCATAAAGCTTTTAAGCTGCTCTGCATAAGATGTTTCATCTTCCACAATCGCAATGCTGATCATCGTGTTCCCTTTCTGTTCATACAGATTTCATTATTGTGAACAGTTTTATCATACTAAAAAGCATGCGGATTCTCAACTGTCCGGAGAATCCGCATGCTTTCATTTTCACTTATGATTTTTTTGATCAGTCCTTCTTATCTGCCGGCATGATCCAGAACTTCAGAAGCGGGAAGCTGACGACAACTGCAAGCAGTGTGTTAACTACAGAAGCAATGGTTGCGGCAAGACCTGCGTTGAGGCCGAGTGTGCCTGTGCAGAAGTTTGTGACGTAGCCCGGAAGGATCAGGTTGACGACAACGATCAGAACTGCCAGTACGGCGTACTTCGGTGCTGATTTGCCGAAATCAGCGCTGGACTTGAATACCCAGTTCTTCTGAACGAAGAAGTTGACAACCTGTGCCATGACCTCTGCAACAAGGAAGGTCAGGAATCCGCCGATACCGTTGGATCCGCCGGAGGTGTAGTCAAAGATCAGGAAACGGAACGGGCTTGTCATGGACAGTGCGTTGACAAAGAGTGCCGTGCCGATCCAGGTCAGGACAAATCTTGTGATTGTGGAGATGTTGGACAGCAGGTTGAACATAATAAACTGCCAGAGATCCGGATGATTTTCAATAAACTTTTTCATAGCTTCCTTTCTGCCGTACTGCGGCGGCCCCTCTTTATTTCTTAATTTCAGCCTCGAACTTCTTATTGGCGCTGCGATTGCTGAAGAAGCCTCCGATCAGTCCGCCGAGTCCTCTGAAGAAATGTCCGTTGACCAGTGTCACAAGGCTTTCCACCATCTTCATGGAGATCAAACCGCCTGTCATCTTTGCCATTGCTCTGAACGGCATGTTGTACTGGAAGAGTGTATTCAGATCCGGTGCGCCGCCCTGCTCCTGTGTCTGCTTGATCTTCTTGTCAAGGAAACGGAAGATCATGCGGCCGAGACCGCTCTTGGCGTAGTACAACTGGCACAGAGCATCGTTGATGCCGAGATTTCCCTCAATCCAGCGGCCGTCCGGAATCTCATGTCCCAGAAGTGCCTTGAATTCCGCATCGGAAACCTTTGCCAGGCGGCAGCTGTAATAAGCCTCAAGCTCAGAAGCCTCATACGGCATCACCTCTGTTGTGCCTGCCTTGACGAGCTCGGCTGTGAGCTCGATGTCTCTGGAATTGCCGCCGACGGAGATCACATAAGTGCCGCCTTCGACTTCCCACTGCTCTGTCTTCATATTCCAGTAGCGGAAGGTCAGCTCATCGAACGGAATGGTGATCTGCTTTTCCTCTCCTGCCTTCAGGAATACCTTCTTAAAGCCCTTCAGCTCCTTCTTTGCACGGAAGATCTTTGCATCCTTCATACCGACATAGAGCTGGACAACCTCGGCGCCGTCTGCAGAGCCGGTGTTCTTTACGGTCAGTGTTGCACCGCTCTCATCCACCTTCAGGTTGGAATAGGCAAATGTTGTGTAGGACAGACCGAAGCCGAACGGATATACCACCGGAACATCTGCGGTATCGAAGTAGCGATAGCCGACGAAGATTCCCTCACGGTACTCAGAGCTTCTCTGCTGTGCCGGATAATACGGATAGGACGGTGTGTCCTCATATTTCTTGATAATTGTCTCGTTCAGTCTGCCGGACGGATTGACCTTGCCTGTGAGAACATCCATCATTGCGCCTGCGCCTGCCTGACCGGAGAGATAGCCGTGCAGCAGTGCCTTGAAGTGATGATGCCAGGGCATCTCAATCGCAGAGCCTGCACTGATGACGCCGACAACATTCTGATTCACCTTCTGCAGCTCCTGCATCAGTGTGATCTGATTCTGAGGAATGCGCAGATGTGTACGGTCCAGGCCTTCGGATTCGGATACCTCATTGAGGCCGAAGAACAGAAGCACAACGTCAGCCTGTGCGGCAAGATCGGTTGCTTCCTTCATCACAGCAACGTCCTCTGCGCCGTCTCTCTTATAGCCGCGGGCCATGCCGACTACCTGCAGATCATAGCTGCCGATCACATCCTGAATCGCTTCCACCTTTGTGGAGTTGACCATGGAGGAGCCTGCACCCTGATAGCGCGGCTCAAATGCGAAATCGCCGATGACAGCTACTTTTGTGCCTCTCTTCAGCGGAAGAATCTGCTCTTCATTCTTCAGCAGAACCATGCTGGATGCTGCAGCGCGTCTTGCCAGCTCGTGATTCTTCTGATGCAGAGCTTCCTTATCCAGATTCTTTCCCTTTCCTTCCAGATACTTCTTATGATTCTCTGTCAGGCGGATAACAACATCCAGAAGCTCATCAACGCGGTTGTCGATGTCCTCCTGTGTAATCTTGCCGGATTCGACAGCTTCCAGAAGCTCTCTTGCCGGATCGAGACCCGGATTCGGCATCTCCAGATTGGAGCCGTTCTTCACGCCGAGTGCGTGGTCATTGGAAGCACCCCAGTCTGTTACGACATAGCCGTCAAAGCCCCACTCATCGCGTAAGATTTCCTGCAGGAGATGTCTGTTCTCATTGGCATAGACGCCGTTGACCTCATTGTAGGCCGACATAACGGAAAGCGGTCTGCCTTCCTTAATGGCGATCTCAAAGCCTGTGAGATAGATCTCACGCAGTGTTCTCTCATCGAGGACTGCATTCATAGCCATACGGCGTGTTTCCTGCGAATTCACGGCGAAGTGCTTTGCGCAGGCAGATGCTCCGTCCTTCTGGATGCCGCGGATCTCAGCCGCTGCAATCTTTCCTGTCAGGAACGGATCCTCTGAGAAATACTCGAAGTTACGTCCGCAGAGCGGATTTCTCTTAATATTCATACCGGGTCCGAGGAGCACGTTGACATCTTCTGCCGCTGCCTCGCTGCCGAGACCCTCACCGACCTCTTCCGCAAGCTCCACATCCCAGCTGTTGGCAATCGTTGCCGAAGACGGGAAGCAGGTTGCCGGAACAGACGGGTTCAGTCCAAGATGATCACCTGCGCCGGCCTGCTTGCGCACACCGCTCGGGCCGTCGGACATAAAGATGGACGGAATGCCAAGGCTGTCAAAATTCCAGGATTCCCATTCTCCCTTTCCGGACAAAAATGCTGCCTTCTGCTTTGCAGACATCTTTGCGATAATTTCAGGATGCTTCATCCCCCGCACCTCCTTATAACTGCTTATACATTACAATGATCTTGTTTCATATTATACGAAGATTTTCGTGCAGGAAACCGATTTGACATAAACGGTTCTTTATTTGACATTAACGGACAGCAATTGATTCTTCAATCACATCGACAGCCTTTTTCTGCTGCTCCTCTGCCGAAATCGAAGCACTTCCGTCACCCTTCTGCTCGCCGTAATTGCCGAACTGTGCATGATTGCCGCCCGCAATCTCTACCTCTGTATAATCCTCCGGCATATACGCTCTGCCTTTTTCAAGACTGCTGCGGTTTAAAACCAGGTCCTCCGATCCGTAAAAGGAGAACACACGAAAGCCGTCCTTCTGCAAACTCTTTGTCGGATAAGAGGCAAAGAGAATCGCACCGTCAAACAGATCTGCATGACCTGCCGCATAGTTGGCCGCCATGGCTCCTCCCAGTGAATGACCGCCGATAAACCAGCTTTCATACTCTGTATGATTCTCGATAATCTGACCGGCCCTGTTCATGCCAAAGAAGGCAAGATGAAACGGCATATCCGTCAGAAAGACATCGATTCCGCCTTCCGCGATCCGTCTGACAAGAGACGCATAGCTCTCCGTCTCCACCTTCGCTCCCGGATAGAACACGTACGCAGTCTTCTCACCCGGGCCGTCAAAGAAATAACAGTTCTGTTCCTTCCGCACCTGCACCGTCTCTGATGATTCCAGTGCCTGCATCGCAGACGCATCCGCATGATAATACCGTGCAGTGTAGATGAAAAATGCAATCGCAAGTATACCTGCTATGCAGGCTGCAGCGATCGCTGCCCGTTTCTTCCATGTTATTCGCTTCATATGACTTCCTTTTCCTCCCAGCCCTTGCAGACATTGCACCACTTTACATCATCCAGAGCATGCTCCAGCTCCTCAATTGTCAGCGCGGCTGAGGTGAATTCGTCTCCTGCTGCCGGATGTACCAGTGCAAAACGCTTTATCGAAACATCCAGATACAGGGACACGCCTTCCTTTACTCCGAACGGGCATACACCTCCCGGCTCATGTCCGATGAGTTCATTCACCATCTCACGCGGAATCATATGGGGTTTTGTATGAAATTCCGCTTTAAACCGTGAGCTGTTGACTCTTCCATCACCCGCCATCACAATCAGAACAGGCTTCTCATCTACCAGAAATGTCAGAGTCTTTGCAATCTCTGCCTCGCTGCAGCCGATCTGCTGTGCCGCATGTTCCACCGTATCGATAGATTCGCTGTGAGTCTGTATCTTATCCTCCATCCCTCTGGCTGCAAGGAAACTTCTTGCTTTTTCTGCAGACATATAATAATTCCTCCTGCTTTTCGTTTATTCCAATCATCAGATTGACATAATTAATGTGATTTGTTATATATCAGGTTATGAAACGAGTTTTACAACCGTAAGGCCATTGCTGAGGCGGCTCACTCGTTTCTTTTTTATATATCAGACCAAAAAATCCGCGGACACACTTTAATCGGCTAAAACGCCGACACATAAGCGTTGTCCGCGGATTTTGCTTACATCCCTTGTTGAGGAATTATCTCTGCTTCCTCAAACCTGAGCTTTTTTCGAGAGAATGCACACATTTTCCATTAGCTAGTCAAAGGGACATGTCAAATAACCCTTCTCCCACACAAATTGGAATCTGTATGTTACTTCTTAAGCTGTAATCCATCCTTAAATGCATTTCCAACTCTCTCTGTTACTTTGTAATATCCATGTGTATATGGATCAAATGCAATGGCACCTACCTTTGAGATATCTACCTTATCACCATCCATTACACTCTCATCAACGGATGTGTTAACCACTTTGCCGATTACACCCATTCCATACTCGTCATCCTGATATTCAATGAATTCACATTCAAAACAAATAGGAAATTCATTGATAATAGGAGCATCTACCTTATCTGATTTTGTAACTGTAAGTCCAGATGCCTCAAACTTATTTGGTGTATTATTTCCTGAAACAACTCCAAAATAATCTGCTTCAACCACATGAGCTGCATCTGCAATGCTAACTGTAAATGCCTTTCTTGCTTTAATATTTTTTACAGTCTTGTGACTTTCAGTTAGATTAAGAGCAACTTTTCCTCTTTCCTGCATGGTTCCCCATGCTGCATTCATAACATCTACGCTTCCGTCTTCATTGTAAGTAGCTACTAAAAGTACAGGCATAGGAAAAATTGATTCCGTCTGCTTAATATCTCTTCTCATTTCGATTATCTCCTTCAAAAATGGTATTGTCTTCTCTATGAATCTTATGGTATCATCGTCGCGAATAAACATCAAGTACCCACATTAAAGCAAGATACTTACTTTTAGTAAAGTAATTGAGAAATCACTATGAAATCTATTGAAGAAGCAAATTTTAATGAAACTGGATATAGCTATACCTTATCTCTTATCAACGGAAAATATAAACCTATCATCCTTTACTGTCTTATGGAATATGAACCCGTTAGATTCAATGAGATGCAACGCTATCTGGGAAAGGTATCCGATAAAACTCTCAGTCAACATCTAAAAGAACTTGAAAAAGACGGTCTCATTATCCGTACCGTTTATAATCAAATTCCACCTAAAGTCGAATATACTCTTACAGAGAAAGGCCATTCTCTGGTTAAAGTCCTTGATCAGCTCTGTACTTGGGGAATCGAAAATAGAGAGTTATAATCTATAATTTTTGAAAGTCCACCTGTGCAAGTTTCTCTGGTTTTGCATTTTTAATCATTCTTTTCAAGTTCATATACCAACTGCCTTTTATTTATTCTCTTGACGATCTTTGTCCGTTTGTTCGTTATCAGGATCCAGGCCGACGGTTGCAAGCTCATCTGCAGTATCCAGAAGCCGCATGGCATATTTACTGGTCTTATTTATATTTTCTTCCGTACCGTCCAAATAGAGAATCGAAATCTGCATGCTCGCAGATCCATAGGCGTCATTCCAAATTTCGTTGTCTTCCGGACGACTCTCTTCCAGCTCACTTAGAAAAGCTTTCGTTTCTTCCTGATTCAACAGTCGGTCAAAACAGTCCACAGAGGAACTTCCCTCAAGTATGTCATTTATACGATTTTCCAATCCTTGATTCGTGAGTGATGGCAGGTAAGAAGAATTGGCATCTGTGGTGCGGACGAAAAAGAGTCGATAACCCTCCTGCAATTTTCGGAAGCAGGCTGTACTGGCACCGAAACGCTGGCGGAACGTAATTGTCACCCTCTGAACAGGCTTTCCCTTTGCTTCTGGGAATGGACCATGGAGTGTCGAACGGCCAAAGTATGTGAACTGCTTCTGACAGCGTTGAGAGAACTCTTTGAGAGGCTGTTCCAATTATACGATATCCTCATTCATCAACACACTATACACATGATCCGCGGACACGCTTTAACCGGCTAAAAAGTCGGCGCATAAGCAGTTGTCCGCGGATTATACTTACACCCCTTGTTGGGGAATCCTATATTCTCATGATTTTTCGTTTAAAACACAGGTTCATAATCGAGCTAAAAGCCCGGAAACCCGCGTAAATTCAGTCTTTTCTCGAAAGAAGGCACACGGTTTCACAATGCGGTGAAACCTGGTATCGCATTATCATTTGCGGATAAACTCGTAAATCTTGAAAATTACCCCCTTTGAATTTTTCATGTGAATTTTCTACCCATATTTTTATATAATACATTGACTCAATCAATTCCATCTGCTATTATAACCTCAAGGAAATGAGTTTTCACCGTATTATACGGGCTGCTCGTTTTCTTTTTTTATTGCTAAAAAATCATATAAATATTTGTTTCCATCTTCTGAATGTCTAACAAGCATTTTCGCTTGGAATATATTATATCTAATTATTTCATTTGTCTTATCATCAAAGACTGGTATGCCAAATCTTACAACGTACCGATACCATCCATACTTCGCATCTTGATTATGTTTTGATTCTCTATTTACTTCATACATAGGATTCGTCGCTATCTGTATTAATTCAGGTATCCCTTGCGCAGCATTTGCTTTGGCCTTGCGATTTGCTCCCTTAAGGGATAATCTCTGCTTTGAATTAGCATATTCATCAGGAAAATCCTTATCAATAAAGATTTTTTCTGATGAATCATCTATCTCATAACAATTACCGACATATTGTATTAGATAATCTTCAACATCTTTCCAATCCTTCTTATCCTGCCCTTTAAATATTTTATCGTTAATAACGACTATCTTATTTCCATTTACATCTGTTATGACATTTACATTACGCGCACTATCCTTGCCATTTATATATAACTGCATCTTTACTTGATATGACAAAAGTCTCGGAATATACTCTGGTGGTTTTCTTCTTCCTGCTTCCCAATCTTCAATTGTACGAAGCGGAATGCCTAAGCTTTCAGCAAAGTCTTTTCTCGACAGTCCTGTTCCAGATCTTAAAGTCTTTATAATTTCTGATGCTTCCATAGCAACCCTCGCATTGTGTTTTCTTCTACCATATCACAGGTGCTTGGCACACGCAATGCGTGGTTCGTACTATATTGGTTATATTGGCAAAATTGACCTTCCTTACAAAGTTGCACCTCGGTCTACAACTGACGCTTTACTTTTCAAATATTAAATCCAAGCCGTAATTCTTCATAGTTCCATTCACAGCATCCATAATCCATTCAGCAATCGTTTTATCATTTCCAAATGTTTCTTTATAGACATTCGGAATGAGAATAATTGTATGTAAGGTCAAATGTTCATCCTTTCCTTGATATTTAAGTCCATCCCAAATATAAATGGCGAAGTTTGGAAAGTTCTCCTGAATTCCCTCAACCATTTCTTTCAGATTTGCCTCGAACACATCGCCGTCAGCAGCGCTGACTGTATTGTCACCACCGTTCAGATAATGCTGAAAACGCGCCAGCTCGCCATCCCGGATGCTGCAATCAAAGAGGATCTTTACATCTGGATGTGCTTCGCTGAGAGCAGTCAGACTATCCAGTACCAGATTATCACCGGTCAGTCGAGCAGTAATCTGCTCCGGGGCCTTCCAGATTGTTTTCGCTACTTCCTGCCAATCATCATAGAGTAACAATGAAGAATCAACCAACACCGTTGTATTGGCAACATCGGAATAGTAATTCTCGATGATATCCGACGCCAGCAGTGAAGTGCCGAATCCTCCTGCACTAAAACCACAGATCAGTAAATCGTCGGGACTTCCCACCAGCTGTATCACACGCTCCATAAAAGCGGTGTAGTTGATATA